>JBJKRF010000059.1:0-16426 GCA_046704785.1 Anaerolineales bacterium
CAAGAATGGCGGTCAGTGCTATAGCCATGTTGGCTCTGTTTGGCTGGAATTTTGGTGCTTCGCAACCCAAATTTACCACCCTTTAGCAGAGCTTTTTCTTTTCTATGATTTGTGGGTAATCACCAGAGATGCGCTTTGGACAAAAAAAACGACGGGCCGCCCTTATATACGGCGGCCCGCCTCCCCAGGGGCAGGGAATTGTAAGGATGGACTTAGTTGTCTGCGGCGCAGCGGAAGCCGATTTTATCGTTCGCTTCGCCCATATAGGCCGCCGATTTGCTGTCGGCTGTCAGGTCGGGAGCCAGAGCATAACCGCGGTTGGACACGCGCAGTTCCTTGTAAGGATCGGCCCAAGATCCGCCACGGATCACTTTGCGGGGGCCGTTGACGCCAGCGGTCGGTCCTTGCGGATTCTGGCTGGGTGCATTGCCGTAATAGGTTGGGCTGTAGAAGTCGTTGACCCATTCCCAGACGTTGCCGGCCATGTCCAACGCGCCGAACGGACTGGCTCCGGTTGGGAAGCTGCCAACCCGTGTGGTATCACGCTGGGTGAAATCGTAATTGGCCAAACTGTTATCCGGGCTTTGGTCGCCCCACGGAAAACGCCGGTAATCGGCGCTGCCACGCGCAGCATATTCCCATTCTGCTTCGGTCGGGAGACGGCCCCCCACCCATTTGCAGAAATTGAACGCATCTTGCCAGTTCACGTAGATAACGGGATAATCATTGAATTGGGCGTTCCCGAAGTAGCTGGGGCGCGTTGCCGACTTAAAGTCGCGCGGTGCGTCGCATGCATTTGCCTGAACACACAACTGGTACATCGAATTGGTCACTTCGACTTTATCGATCCAGAAACTGCTCATACTTACGTTGTGCGCCGGTTTTTCGTCACTCTGGGCATCTGCATCCACCCCGCCCATGCGGAACGATCCGCTCGGGACGAAAACCTGGACCATTCCATCTTTGGAATTCGTCCGCGTCTGTCCAGCCTGTGAACTCTGCGACCCGGCACCCACTTGCGATGGCAAAGCGGTTGGCAGAGTAATTGCCGTTGGCTGCGCATTACCAAGGCCGCAGGACGACAGGAAAATGGCAAAAACTATAATGAGGGGAAATAATCGTTTCATTGAAAGCCTCCAACGTAAAGTATATACGAAATCAGTTTAATCTGTACTTTGCAATTGCTTACCAGGACTAATGGACTACCTCCATTCCCTATCTGTATCCGTCCTCGCGGCGGTTCTCAAAGAGCCTCCATGTTACCAGAGGATAAAAACATCTGGCGAGGGTATAATGGGCCAACTTTATTATGGAGATGGACATGAAGCTCGATAACTTTGCGACTTATCAACGCGAATCGCGCAAAACGGCGGGAGTCGTCCATACCGACCATCCCATCGTCTACCCGACGTTGGGGCTTACCAACGAGGCGGGCGAAGTCGCCGGGAAGGTCAAAAAGATCTTTCGGGATAAGGACGGCGTCATTTCAGACGAGGACCGCCTGGCACTAAAGTATGAAATCGGCGACGTGCTCTGGTACCTGACCCAACTTTGTACCGAACTGGATTTATCGCTGCAAGAGGTGGCCGAGGCCAACCTCGAAAAGCTCTTTTCACGCCTGGAGCGAGGAACGATCAAAGGGGAGGGAGACAACCGTTAAGGGCGGGATACTTTCGGTTTTTGTTACCAGTTCTTCTTTTCAGCTTCCCATTCCCTGACGCGTTCGAACAAATCTGCCAGGGGCCGCAGATCGGCCACCGGCACCGACAGGTTTTTCGTTTGCGTTTTGCTGTATTGAAAGACGCGGCTGCCCGCGAAGATGGTGCTGGCCTTGTGGTGAAATTCTGCGTGTTCCATATATCCTGTCAGCCAGATTTCCATCCCGTAGATCCAGATATTGCCCCATTCGTGCGGTTGCACCAGGTAAAGCTCGCCTTTCCCCGGGCTTTGGATGCCCACCCGTGCGCCTGGAATGCAGTCGACATGGATGTAAGCCAGGCTGTGGAAGGATTGCTGCGCAACCACACGTGTGAGCGGGTCGAGGTTGAGTGTCTCGGTGATGAAGTTACGCTCGGCGTCCTGCCCGCCGATTTCTATCGCGATGGGTGAATTGCACTCGCTCTTGAGCGCCAACTGGCCCAGCGGCGCCCAGACCTGTGGGCGTGACCAGCTCGAGTGTAGCGGGTGGATGAGGTAAATCGGCTGGCCCGCGTCGACGGCTTTCTGGATGTCTTCCGACGAGTTGGTCGTCAGCCCCAGCAAAAAAGCGAACAGATAGAGGTCGTGGTCGCTGTGGTTTTCGGCGGCGAACTGGTCGGCGGGAATCAAAGCCGGGGCGCGCAGGAGCAGCCCCGGGTCGTGTCGGATGGCGCTGATCTGATTCCGCTTCGACATGACAAAGGTCTTCAAGTCGCAGCGATGTCCACCGAGGGCTACGTCGTAACGGTCTGGTTCGGTGAAGGGCGTCATGCCTTTCACGTCGAAGGGCACATCCTGTTCGCCCAGGTAGCGCCGGAAAGCCAGTTCGGTAGCCACACCGCCCACGATGCGGCGCAGGCGCGAGTAGAGCGACCCGCCCATGCGGTCGTAGGTGTAAGGTAGTGAGCGGGTGGCGTAGGCGATGCCGCCTTCGGTTAGATCATGAGTATAGGGAAGTTTGATAAAGTCATCTGCGGAAATCATTGTAATCGTAAGAGCCTCGGGCCTGTTCTCTAGGACGATTTGCCCTGCGGGAGTTGGTCTCGACAACTCGGCGAGGGCTTATACAATTGGTTACAAATAAACGTTGCTCAAGCCTGCCAGCCGGCGGCGGAGAGGCGACGGTCGATGTCATAGGCGGCACTGATCAGCGCCAGGTGTGTAAAGGCTTGGGGGAAGTTCCCCAGGTGCTCGCCGCGCGGGCCGGTCTCTTCGGCGTACAGGCCCAGGTGATTGGCGTAGCCCAGCATCTTCTCAAAGTACAGGCGCGCCTTTTGCAACTCGCCAGCGCGGGAGAGCGATTCCACGAACCAGAAACTGCACATGTTGAAGGTGCCTTCGCTGCCTTCCAGGCCGTCGGTGCTGGTGCCTTCGATCTTGTAACGGTAAACGAGCGAGTCGTAGACCAGGTGCGACTCGATGGCCTCCAAATGGGACAGCCATCGCCGGTCGGTTGGGCTGATGAAGCGCACCAGGGGCATCAACAGGCTGGCTGCGTCCAGGGTGGTTGCGCCGCGATACTGGACGAAAGCGCCCAGATCGTCATTCCAGAAATTGTCGAAAATGTCGTTGTAGATTTTGTCGCGGGTTTCACGCCAGCGTTCGAAAGGTGCCGGGAACGAGCGTTTGATGACCAGACGCAGGGCCCGGTCGACGGCCACCCAACTCATCAGGCGCGAGTACAAAAAGTGACGCTGCCCGCCGCGCACCTCCCAGATGCCGTTGTCGGGCTGGTCCCAGTTGTCGCACAGCCAATCGATCAGGCGCACCAGGTTTTGCCACAGGTCGTGGGAGATGGGCTTGCCATATTTGTCATACATGTACACCGAGTCCATCAACTCGCCGTAGATGTCGATCTGGAGTTGATCGGCGGCGGCGTTACCGACGCGAACCGGCTTCGACTTTTTATACCCCTCCAGATGTGGAAGCTCGAACTCGGTCAGTTCGCGGCGTCCATCCAGGCCGTAGACGGTTTGCAGTGTGCCGTCTGGGGCGAGGTCGTCGCAGCGTTGCTCGATCCACTGCATGAAGGCGGCGGCTTCTTCGGTGTAGCCCAGGCGGATGAAGGCGTAAATGGTGAAGGAGGCATCGCGGATCCAGGTGAAGCGATAGTCCCAGTTGCGTTCGCCGCCGATCTGCTCCGGCAACCCGAAAGTCGGCGCCGCCAGGATGGGCCCGTGGTGCCAGGACGTGAGCAGTTTGAGCACCAGCGCCGAGCGGTTGACCATTTCGCGCCAGCGGCCCCGGTATTTGGATTTGCCAATCCAGCCGCGCCAATAATTGACCGTCGCTTTGAAGGCCTCGGACACGTACTCTGATGTGTCCGAGACGTTTGTTGTCGTGTTGGCGTTTTCGAGCACGAACGAAGCCGTCTCGCCGGTGCGCAGGGTAAACTCCCCAACAGCGGCGCCGGCCTGCTCGTGCAGCGGCACGCTCGAACGCAGGCGCAGAACGGTTCCGTCACTGCCCAGCGAGGTGAAAAGCACCTCGCCATCGCGCACCTCGATGCGGTGACCAGCGCGTGCGTAGTCGAAAGACGGCTTACAGATCACACGGTACTTGATTTCGCCGCGCACCGTCTTGGCCCGCCGGATCAGGTTGTGCGTGGGCATGGTGGCCTCTACCGGCATGAAGTCTGAAACCTCGGCCACCCCCTCTTCGGAGAGGAATCGTGAGAGCAGCACGTTGGTGTCCGGAATGTAGAGTTGTTTCTGGCGGGCGTCCTCGAGCACCGGCGCCAGAGAGAAAAAGCCACCCTTGGCGTAATCGAGCAGGCGCAGGAAAATGGAGGGGGAATCGAAATTTGGAAAGCACATGTAATCGATTGAGCCGTTCATGCCCACCAGAGCCACGGTGTGCAGGTCGCCGATCACGCCGTAATTCTCAATGGGTTGATAAGTCATAATCGTTCCCTCGAAAAAAGTTTTCGTTCTCCGGGAATTGCCACGCGAAAGGACCTCTCTTCTCGCGCAACCCCCTGAAGGATCGTCGTTCCCGTAAAAGTTATTCGTTCCGAAACTGCAAACAATAATGATGAAAAGTGTTGCTTACCCAGGCGCTGCCCAGTCCATACGGCGCAAGCGATTGATTATCCTGGCACCAGATCTTCTCATCTTTCAGCGTGTAGACCTTGCCGAGTTCGCGCGCGATGTCCCAGGCCAATGGATAAATTTTACCGCCCTTTTTTACATTTTTGACAATAACGGTCAAATAGGCCTTCTCGCACAACAACGGCTTCAACCCGGCGTAGATTTCCACCAGCCGCGCTAAAAATGCCTCGTATGCGTGGATGTTGCCCAGGTCGTTGGGGTCGTCCGAATAGACCACGTCCAGGGCGCTGGATGTACGGCGCTTCTGCTGATTCTGCGCGCCTTTGGCGTGCAACATATCCCAATACGGCGGCGAGGTCAGCACGTACTCGACGGTCGGGATGCCGTACGAGGCCGCGTTGCGCGCGTCTCCGGTGATGACCTCGGCAATCAGCCCCCCCGACTCCTGGCTCGCCGTTAAAGCCGCTTTTTCCTCGCCGATCACCTCGCGCGCAATCTGCGCGTACTGCGGGTTTAACTCGATGCCGTAGGCGTTGCGCCCGGCCCGCAGCGCCGCCACCAGCGTCGAACCGGTACCGGCCATCGGGTCGAGCACCGTCTGGCCGCGCTTGGTAAAGAACTCGATGAACTCCTGCGCCATCGTTTCGGGGAATTTGGCCGGATGTCGCAACACGCCCTTTTTGCGCGGCGGCGGGTTGTGGATGAACCACGATTTCTGGAATTTGAGCCAGGTCTTGGAGTCGAGATCGTTGAGTTTGTTTCGCATCAGGCGGATCGCAGGTTGGGTATCGTTAAGGCGTCGCACGCGGCGTGCGTGTGGGCGTGGGAGTCCTCGAGGGAGTGGCCGTGGGCGTGGGCGAGACGTAATCGACGGCGCGCACCACCAGGTTCGAAAAGCTGACGTTCATGCCAACCGGGCTGGAGGCGCTGGCATACAGGCCCACCGAGCCGTTCCGGAAGACGGGGTCGAGCACGGTGAACTGATAATGGTCATTCAAGAAGAAGCGCAATTCCACTCCGGCGGCCCAGACCGCAATTTTGACCTGGCCGGGCGCGCCCGGTGGAACGTCGCCGCTGGGCACCCAGTTTTGCAGCGGGATGACCTCTCCGCCGCGCACGCGCTCCACGCGCGTCTGGCCGTTGCAGGCCAGCACGAAGCGATAGGCGTAGTTGCTATCGGCAGCGCGTACCAGCAGGCCATACGCGTCGGCCCCGTCGCAGCGATTCACGTTGGCCTGCACCTCGGTGTAGAAATCGGTCAGCAGCAGTTGTTGCCGCACACTGGTGAGCGAGGCCGGCGAGACGTTAAGGGCGATGGTCAGCCGCTGGCGATTGACAATGATGTTGTTGCCGCCGTCGCTGGCCGCTTTGGCGTTGGACCAGACCGTTGGGTCGGAGAACGAGTCGCTGAACGTGACTGCGCCAATGCCGGGAAACGGCACCGGCGTGGCGCTGGGCAGGATGGTCGGATAGGGCGTCCAGGTGGCGGTGGGCGGAAACCAGACGATGGTGGCCGTCGGTGTGGAATCTCCCGCTTCAACGGAAGACGGCGGCGGGGAAGTCAGCGCGCCGGAGGCCGGGCTACAGGCGGCCAGGGTTCCCATCCATAAGACCATCCACAAGAGAAATCGCCGTTGGATGGGTCGATTTTTGTCGTTTGTCATTTCGCCTTCAGCCACGAATCATACGTTGAAATTCTCCGGCGTCGTGGCATTGCCTGGCACCTCTCCATTTCGCAAGGATTTCCAAAGAACCGCGAAGGCTGGGTGTTGTACAATGTCAGAGAAGCATGACGCCAAGCGTTCACTCATTCTACTACAAGGAGAGTTCCATGAGCGAGAAAGCCGTTCTGGTTACCGGAGCGTGCGGTGAAATTGGACAGGCTCTCATTCAAGACCTGGCAACGCGCGGTGGGGTGCATATTGTGACAGCGGATTTAAAAGCTCTGGAGGATGAGATCAAACCATTAGTGGCCGAACACATCCAGGGCGATTTGGTCAGCACCTCCAAGATTCTTTACGATTATGACTTCGATGTTATTTATCATCTGGCTGCTTCGCTTTCGTCGAAGGCTGAAATAGCGGGAGAAGCCGCGCACCGCATCAACGTGGAAGGGACCTTGCAGTTGTTGCTCCTGGCAGCTTATAAATCGGAGAAGTGCAAGCGTCCGGTGCGCTTCCTGTTTCCCAGTTCGATTGCGGTTTATGGGTTTGCAGACGCGTCAAGTCGCCGCCAGGCCGGGGCGGTCAGGGAGGACGAATGGAACGCTCCGCATACGATGTACGGTTGCAATAAGCTTTACTGCGAAAAGCTGGGGACGTATTACAGCCGTTATTACGGCCAGCGCCATCTCGACTCGCACCCGCCTTGCCTGCTGGACTTTCGCGCCGTACGCTTTCCGGGGCTGATCAGCGCTTTTACCGTGCCCAGCGGCGGAACAAGCGATTATGGCTCGGAGATGCTGCACGCGGCAGCGCGAGGCCAGCCTTACGATTGTTTCGTGCGCGAGGACACCAACAGTCCCTTCATGGCAATGCCCGATGCGATCAAATCGCTGACGACGCTGGCCGAGGCCCCGCGCGAGAAGTTGACCCGGCAGGTGTACAACGTCACCGCTTTCAGCCTGACGGCGGGCGAGTTTCGCCAACGGACGTTGCGCGCCTTCCCACAGGCGCGCATTGGTTTTGCCCCCAATCCGCACCGGCAGGGCATCGTCGATTCCTGGCCGGAGGCCTTGGACGACTCGCCGGCCCGCGCAGATTGGGGCTGGCAACCGGACTATGACCTGGAGCGTTTCTTCGATGAGTATTTGGTGCCGAACGTCAAAGCACGTTACAAGCCATCTGTGTCGTGAAGAAAACGGTCTCGACTACCCCTAGCCTGGGCAAGTGACCCTTGGCGTGAAGTCCCGAATTGGGGTATAGTTCGTTCAGGCATGGAACATGCAGGGAAAGGTCAGGACGGTACTTGATAGAGCATAAGAAGCAAATTCTCGTCACCGGCGCGACCGGTTACGTAGGCGGACGTCTCGTCCCGCGCCTGATCGAGGCCGGTTACAACGTCCGTTGTTTGGTACGCGATCCGGGGCGCCTGGAAGGGCGTCCCTGGCTGGAGCGAGTCGAAGTGGTGCAGGGGGATGTGTTGCGGGCGGAGACCTTGCCGGCTGCCTTTCAAAATATCTCGGTGGCTTATTATTTAATTCACGGGATGCAGGGCGGCAAAGTCTACGCCGAACGCGACATGGTGGCGGCGCGCAATTTCGCCAACGCCGCCGACCAGGCCGGCATCGAGCGCATCATCTACCTCGGTGAACTGGTGGACCCTACGGCGCGGCTTTCTCCCTACCTGCGCTCGCGTCACGAAACGGGTTATATCCTGCGGCAGGGCCGGGTGCCGGTCACCGAGTTCCGCGCGCCGATGATCGTCGGATCGGGCAGCGTCTTGTTCGAGATGGTGCGCTACCTGTCGGAGCGCGAGCCGCTGCTGGTCTGCCCGCGCTGGTTCTTCTCCCATTCCCAGCCGATTGGCATTCGCAACGTGCTCGACTATCTGATAGCCGCGCCCGAGACACCCGGCAGCCTGGGCAAACTGATCGAAATCGGTGGCGCCACACGTCTGACCTACGCGGAAATGTTGCTTGGGTATGCCCAGGAACGCGGCCTCAAACGTTGGCTAATTCCTGTGCCGGTCTACGCGCCGCACCTTTCGGCCTATTGGGTGCAGATGGTCACACCGGTCTCCTATCGCGGCGTACTGCCGCTGATCGAAGGCCTGCATGCCGACTCGACCGTCCATGACGATCAGGCGCGGGCGCTGTTCCCAAAGATCCAGCCGCTCGACTTTCGTACCGCCGTCCATCTGGCGTTGCTGCGCATCGAACACAGCGACGTGGAGACCTCCTGGTCTGACGCGTTGGTCACCTCTGCCGGGGACGTCCGGCCCTATCACTTTACCCAAGAAGAAGGGTTGATGGTCGAACGTCGCCATCTGCTGCTCGACCTGCCGCTCGAACCGATCTTCCGCGCCTACACCGGCATTGGCGGGCAGCGCGGCTGGTACGCCATGGACTGGGCCTGGGCCTTGCGCGGCTGGATGGACAAAGCCGTCGGTGGGCCGGGGATGCGCCGCGGGCGCCGCGACCCCGACCAAATCTACGCGGGCGAGGCGCTCGACTTCTGGCGCGTCGAAGAACTGACCAAAGATCGCAGTATGCGCCTGCGGGCCGAGATGAAAGTTCCCGGCAAAGCCTGGCTGGAATATAAGTCTGAGCCGCAAGAGGACGGCCAGACCTTACTGACCGAGACGGCCTATTTTGCGCCGCACGGCCTGGCAGGCTTTTTGTATTGGTACTCGATGTGGCCGTTCCATAAATATATCTTCGACGGCATGATCCGTGAAATCGCCAAACGGGCGCGGGAACTGGCAGGCAAAGCCCCTGCCGATTCTTCCTGTGCAGAAGGCGCGCGCTGAGGCCTTGTGACGGATTCCAAGCTAATTCTGGTAAGTGGTGCGACCGGCTATATTGCCGGTCGCCTGATTCCGCGTCTCTTGGAGGCCGGTTACCGTGTGCGCTGCCTGGCGCGCCATCCGCAGCACCTGCGCCACCGTCGTTGGTTCCTGCGCGTGGAGTGTGTCTGCGCCGACTTGAACGACGCCGCCAGCTTGCCCGATGCCCTGCGCGATGTCGACATCGCCTATTACCTAGTCCACAGCATGGGCGCCGGGCGAGGCTACGAGCGCCTCGACCTGCGTTCGGCGCGTAACTTTGCGCAGGCCGCCCAGACTGCCGGCGTGGAGCACATCATCTACCTGGGCGCCCTGGCCGATCCATCTGATCCCCAACTGGCCTTGCACATGCGCTCGCGCATCGAGACCGGCGTGGCCTTGCGCCAGTTCGGCGTGCCCGTCACCGAATTTCGGGCCGGCATCATTATCGGACCGGGCAGCATCTCCTTCGAAATGATCCGTTTCGTCGCCGAGCAATTCCCGTTGATGGTGGGCCCCAACTGGCTGCGCCACCGCTCCCAACCTATCGCAACCGATAACGTGCTCGACTATCTATTGGCGGCTCTGCATCTACCCCCCACCGGGCAGCACGTGCTCGAGATCGGCGGGCCGGACACCATGACCTATGCCGAAGTCATGAGCCGCTACGCCCGCCAGCGCGGATTGCGGCGCGGGATGCTGCTGCTGCCTTTCGTGCCGGTCTGGTTCATGGCTCTCCTTATCGACAGGCTGACCCCAATCGCCTACCCTTACGCCCATCCGCTGGTGGAAGGACTCAAAAACGACAGCCTGGTCCAGAACCCTACTTCCCTTGAATTATTTCCCGCCATCGAATTGTTGGACTACACCGAAGCTGTGCGCCGCTCCCTGGCCGACCTGCACCCCGACAGGCTCGAACGTGTCTGGCTGGACGCTGGCCGCGCAGCCTTACAGGTCAAACACGAAGGCTTCTTTGTGGACTATCGCTTCGTCGAGTCGCAGGCTTCGGCAGAAAGCATCTTCCAGCGTCTGTGCGCCATGGGCGGGACACATGGCTGGCCCGTCTGGACAGATCTCTGGCGGCTGCGTGGCCGGATCGACCGCCTGCTGGGTGGCCCCGGTTTGCGTGGGCGTCCCGAAACGCTCCGCGCTGGCGACGTGCTCGATTTCTATCGCATCGAAGGACTCTCGGCTCCCCACTTCGATGCGGATGGTGGGCCCCGCCCGGGCCTGCTGCGCCTGCGCACCGAATTGCGGACGCCCGGCGCAGGCTGGATGGAATGGCAGGTCACGCCCCGGCCCGGCGGTTGTATATTGGAGCAGACGGCGTTTTTTGCGCCGAAAGGCCTGGGCGGTTTTTTGTACTGGTATCTGCTGGCGCCTTTCCATCGCGCCGTGTTCCGCCGTCTCCTGGCTGCGCTGGCGCAAACGCATGAGACAACTCGATGAGGCGCGTATGCTGGTTCCTGCTGGGGATTTTGGTGGTGCTAGGGCTGTCGCTCCTGGTGGCGTTCCTGTTGCCTTTTCGGATTCAACTTTCCGATTTCCTGATCCTGTATAACGCGGACAAGGCCCTGTTGCACGGCGTTCCGCTCTACGATTTGAGCGGACAGGTGGCGTTGATTGCCCGGCTGGCGGATGTCTCGACGCAGCATGTCAAGCTGCTGCCGTATCCGTACCCACCCTGGTACGCCTTGAGCACGTTATTTCTGGGGGCGCTGCCCTACCAGAACGCGGCGCTGGCCTGGCTGATCCTGAACCTGGGGATGGCCGGACTTTCCCTGTGGCTGTTGACGGATGGTTGGAATGGTTGGCTGCGGCTGGCCGCCGTCGGCGTGGGGCTCTTCTTCGTGCCCATGCTTGGGCTGTTGATCGTCGGACAGTATTCCGCGCCGGTGCTGTTGGGCGTGGCGCTGTTCCTGTTCGCCGTCCGGCGGGAAGACCTGCCGTTGACGGTAGCCGCTCTGTTGTTGATGACTTTCAAGCCGCATATCGGTCTGCTGTTGTTCGTCGGATGCGTTGTATGGCTACTGGGGCAGGCAGGCACTTTTGGCCGCCGCGCCCTGCGCTGGGCGCTCGTCAGTGGCATCGCACTGTTCGCCCTGGGTTTTCTGGCTGATTCCCGCTGGCCGCTGGACTACATTACGTCGCTGTTGGGATATCGTGCGCTGCCGGGGGTCTCCAGTTGCGGGCTGTGCGCCAGCCTGTCGGTGGCGCTCGTCAGGGTGGCAGGCGGCCAGTCGAACACGTTGACCGCCGGTTGGGTGAGTCTGGTGCTGCTGCTGGGGCTGGGGTTCTGGCTGGGGCGGGGGTTCCGCTCTCGCCTGGGCGACGTCCACTGCTGGATGGCTGTCGTCACTTTGGCGACGTTGCTGGTGGATCCATATTTGCTGAATTACGACTACATTCTGCTGCTCGTGCCATTGCTGTATTTGCTGCAAACGGCGCGGCGCCGTTTGGCGCGCCTCGTTGCAGGCCTCGTTTACCTGATGCCGTGGGGCACGTTGGCGCTGGGCCGTGACGGGAATCTGTTCTACCCGCTGCTCGCGCTGCTGCTGGGGATTTTTGTTGTGGGGCAGAAACGCCAAGCCGGTTGACGTGCGCCTGAATTTTTACTACACTATTATTCTGGTCATTGGGAATCTACGGGGTGAAGCGCCGTCTACACCCCCACATTTACTCCCTTACCACGGGAAATCCCAAAGAACCATTATTCTTTTCTTTGGAGTCTTTCATGCCTTCTGACGATCTAAATGAGGCCATCCATCTCATCCAACAAGGGCAAGGCGAGCAGGCCCAACCCATCCTGCAAGCGCTGATTCGGGCCAACGTGCAGGATTTGACGGCCTGGTCTTGGTATGCCAAGAGTTGGAAAACGACGCAAGACCGTATCAAGGCCCTGGAACTGTGCCTGAAATACAACCCCGGCAACTCGCAGGTTCTGGGCGCTCTCGAAACATTGCGTGCCAAACAACAACCGGCTGTGACTCCGCCGGCAGCGCCTAGGCCGGTAACACCGCAACCGTCGGACGACAACGCACAAGCCTCGTATGTCGATGAACAGCCGTCCTACGACTCTGGCTCTCAAGCCTACACCAGGATGAGCAATGAGGAGATCGACCGGCAAGTGCTGGCGGACGTGCAGCAGGAACGCGAGGAGAAGGAACGCAGCGGGCGCCCGTATGCGTGGTACGAGGTCTGGCTGACGGCGCTGACCAAGCCCAATGCGGAGGCCTATGCCGACCTGCTGCGCGATCCACTGGCCAGCCCCGGTCGCGTCTATTTGTGGATTTTCTTGACGTATATGATCGGTATGCTGATTTCCTTTCTGAATCCTGCGGTGACAACGATGCTTTCACAGATCGGACAGACACAGAGCCGTGGGAACATGGTTGTGATGGGTATTGTCCTGCTCTTGATCCCGATTTTTGCCGGGATGAGCATCCTTGGCCTGATGTTGGGAGCGGCCATTTACAACCTGATCGCGCACCTGTTCGCCGGGTCCGGCACTTTTTCGCGGACGGTCTATGCTCTGGGCGCCTTCACTGCGCCGATGAGCATCCTGACCAGTGCCCTGGTGCTCGTACCGTTCGTTAATTGCTTGACCCTGCCGCTCGGGCTGTACTCTTTGTGGTTGAATGTCGTCGCCATCCGCGCTTCGCAGCGTCTGACCACAGGAGCCGCTTTTGCGGTGGTATTGATGCCCACGATCCTTGTCTTTATCGTCGGTTGTATCATTTTCCTGGCAGGGGGTCAGGCCCTCCTGCAGGCGCTTCCGAAATCCACCTATTGACGTGTGGCTCTGGCGAGCATACAATACGCCCACAATTTCATACTGATCGAGGTGCCTTTCCCCCGGATGGGAAGGCGTAAAGGCGAAGCCGGTGTGAGTCCGGCGCTGTCCCGCAACTGTGAGTTAGCCATTTGAATGGTTGATAAGTCAGGTCGCCCGCCTCGGTCGTTGCGTACCACACTCTCGTGGAAAGGAGGTGGGGCGATGACACCATCAGGTTTGTCATTCCCATCCCCTGTTTATGACAGGGGATTTTTATTTCAACTCACTGTTTAAGGAGACGGACTCATGCTTCGCAAGTTTTTTCTCGCCCTTGTGGCGCTGACCTTTGGTCTGACGGCCTGCGGCCCCACTGCACTCCCGGCCACCCCGACGACGTTCCCAACACAACCCCCCGTGGCGACTCTCGCGCCCACGGCTTCACCCAGCCCTGCGCCGATTGTCCTCACCGACGGCCTGGGACGCACCGTCACGCTGCCCGCGCCTGCCAAGCAGATCGTCTCGCTGGCGCCCTCCAACACCGAAATCCTGTTTGCCATCGGGGCCGGGAAACAGGTCGTCGGTCGCGACGAATTCTCCGATTATCCTGCCGCGGTCAAGTTGCTGCCCAGTGTGGGCGGCTCGATGGGCCAATACAGTATGGAACAGATCACCGCGCTCAAACCGGACCTCGTCCTGGCGGCAGAGATCAACACGCCTGAACAGGTCAAGTCCCTCGAAGACCTGGGACTGACGGTCTATTATCTGAAGAATCCAACCACGTTGGAAGGCATGTACGCCAACCTGGAAACGGTAGCCAGGCTCACCGGGCACGAATCTGAAACGGCGAGGTTGGTCGCCGCGCTCAAAGCCCGCGTGGCTGCCATCGATGAGAAGGTCAAAGGGGTGACGACCCGTCCGGTCGTCTTCTACGAATTGGACGCCAGTTCGCCAGACAAGCCCTACACCGCCGGGCCGGGCACCTTCATCGACCAGCTCATCGGGGAGGCTGGCGGCACTAGTTTTGCCAGCGCCGCCAAAATCACGGACGCGTACCCGCAAATCAGCCTGGAGCAGGTCGTTGCCACCAATCCCGACATCATCCTGCTGGGCGACGCCGCTTACGGCGTCACCGCCGACTCGGTGGCGCAACGTCCCGGCTGGAGCGCGTTGAAAGCAGTAGTAAACAAGCAAGTTTTCCCTTTTAACGACGACCTGGTCAGTCGCCCCGGCCCGCGCCTGGTGGACGGGCTGGAAGCGCTGGCGAAGCTGTTGCACCCTGAATTGTTCAAGTAGGCCCATGGAACAGGCAAAACCCCGGCTCTTTTCTGTCATGCGTAAATCATTGCTACCTTACGTGTGGACTTTTGGCTTTTTGGCCCTCGCGGTTTTGTTGAGCATCGCCGTCGGGTCGGTTTTCATTCCCCCTGCCGACTTGTGGCGCACGCTCAGCGGGCAATTTGCCCACAGCCCCACTGCCACTATCGTATGGGACATCCGCCTGCCGCGCACGGCGCTGATCCTGCTGGTAGGTGCGGCGCTTTCCGGTAGCGGCGCCGCCTATCAAGGCCTGTTCCGCAACCCGTTGGCAGACCCGTACGTGATCGGCGTGGCCTCCGGCGCCGGGCTGGGCGCGGTGATCGCCATGAGCATCCATTGGCCGTATTCCTTCCTCGGCTTGATGGCGATTCCGCTGGCGGCCTTTGTCAGCGGCCTGTTGACGGTTTTCCTGGTCTATTGGCTGGCGCGCGTCGGTGGCAGCGTCCCGACCACGAACCTGATCCTGGCCGGGATGGCCATCTCCTCCTTTGCCACGGCGCTGACCTCCTTCCTGATGTTGAGTTCTACGGGGGAAATTCGTCGCGCCATCAGTTGGCTGCTGGGCGGATTGAGCCTGGGCGGTTGGGAGGCCGTCCTGGCGTTGTTGCCTTATGTGTTGCTGGGCCTGGCCGTTCTGACGTTGAGCGGTCACGCCCTCAACCTGTTGCAGTTTGGCGACGAGCAGGCCCAAACGCTCGGCCTGTCCGTCAACCGCACCAAGACCATCATCCTGGTGGCGGCCTCCCTGGCTACCGCGGCAGCCGTCTCGTTCGCCGGCCTGATCGGTTTCATCGGATTGATTGTCCCGCACGTCGTGCGCCTGATGTGGGGCAACGATCACCGTCGCCTGATCCCGCTCAGCATTCTGGGCGGGGCCGGGGCGCTGCTCGTGGCCGATGTCGTCGCACGGGTTGTGCTCGCTCCGCAGGAACTTCCCGTCGGTATCGTCACGGCCCTCACCGGTGCGCCTTTCTTTCTATGGGTGCTGCGCCGCGCGCGCCACCAGGGGATGTGGTGATGATCCAGATCGAAAACTTGACGGTGGGCTACGGGTCGCGCCCGGTCTTGAAGAATGTCAGTCTTCAGATTCAGAAGGGGGAAATGTTGGCCCTGCTGGGGCCGAACGGATCGGGCAAATCGACGCTGATCCGCGCGATAAGCGGAGTCCTGCACGGATCGGGCACGCTGCGGCTGTCTGGCCGTGACCTGGGCGGACTCTCACCCGTGGAGCGTGCCCGTTTAATGGCCGTCGTCCCGCAGGGTGCCTCGCTGCCGCCCGCGTTCAGCGCCTGGGAGACGGTGCTGCTGGGCCGGACACCCTATCTCAACTTCCTCGGCCAGGTTTCTGCCCACGATGAGCAGATCGCCCGACAGGCGCTCGAAAAAGCCGACGCCGTCGGCCTGGCCGAACGGCGCGTCGGCGAACTCTCCGGCGGCGAACAACAGCGTGTCCTGTTGGCCCGCGCGTTGGCGCAGTCGACGCCGGTGTTGCTGCTCGACGAACCCACCACCCATCTCGATATTCAACATCAAATGAATTTATTGGAACTGGTGCGTGGACTCTCGCGCGACGATGGCCTGACCGTCCTGGTAGCCTTGCACGATCTGAACCTGGCCGCCCGCTACGCCGACCGCGTTGCCCTGCTCGTTGAGGGAACCTTGAAGGCGCTGGGTACGCCCAAAGAGGTGCTGCGCCCCAATTTGCTTTCGGCGGCCTACGATTGGCCGGTGCAGGTGGTGAAGCATCCTTTTCTCGATTCTCCCCTGATTCTGCCAATGTCCAAGCGATGAGCGTGCGCCGGGTACCGCTCTCCCTTGCTGATTCCGGCTGCCCTGAAGCGCAAGAGTTTTGTATAAAAATTCACAATCAGCAAGGATCAGGATTTTGTCTGCGTTGGGATAAAGACCCTTCCCAATCTCTTGCCACCAACGTGCTATGACTTCAACCGCGAACTGGGGTGTGTCGGCTGAACAACCGACATAGACATAACCATGATTGTGCTGTACATCATAAACACCATAAGGAACCGCTTTTCCAAGCGCATTCTGTTCAAAATCATGGTCGTTGACCGATCTGGCTTTCAAACACCATTCTTGTCCT
>JBJKRF010000060.1:0-11360 GCA_046704785.1 Anaerolineales bacterium
TGCCTCCAGCTTCCTCCAGACCTTGCCTCGCGACAACGCCCTTGCTCTTGGCTAATGGTTGGCGCAATCAGCCTCCATAAGGGTCTCTCACCCTCTAGTCAACGCCCATGCTGGGCGCACCAAAAAATGCTCCGGCGCTGGCCGGAGCATTGATGATAAGGAGACAGGCCAAATGGCCCGCCATCTTCACTTTACCTGCCAATTACTGGACAGCCGTTCCACCGGCAGTGACCAGATACCAGACATTGTTGAGACCTTGACCATTGGTATCGCTTGGCGCCGAGTCACCGGCGTAATAATACAATGGCCAACCGTTGTAGGTCACCTGGGTGGAGTTGTCGCTGAGCGTGATGGTGCCTAACAGGCTGCCGTCCACGCCTGCACCTGCGACAGGAGCCCCGGAGACGGTTACAGGCGGCCATTTCTGGGCGCAGCCACCGGTGCAAGTGCTGGTTCCACCGTTCTGGGTATCATTCTCGAAGAGGTATACGGCACGGCCCTGCCCATCGACCAGGAAGGGGGAACTGATGCCACTCTTATTGGAGATCATGACAGTAACCTTCACAGGCCCATTGGTTGCAGCAGGCGCCATTGTCATGGCAGGTGCGCTTGTTGCCGCAGGAGCCATCGTCATGGCCGGCGCAGTGGTCGCAGCAGGCGCCATTGTCATAGCTGGGGCAACCGTTGTAGGAACCGCAGTGGCAGTGGGCGGCGGCGTAGGAGTCGGCGCACAGGCCGACGCTGCCAAAACTAGGACAAGGAACATACCGACAAGAAATTGGCGTTTCATCTTTCTCTCTCCTTTAGATTAGATAAAATTGGCGAATTCGCAGACCTAAAGGTACTCACGTTGCCTTAGCGGTGGGTGATAACAGCTTTAAAACAGGTTAAGTTCTTGATGGGAAAAAAGTACTACCGGTTTACCTGTGCTACGATAAACAACCCTTACCCCTCACAAGCGATCATACTGAATCGGCTCGACATCACGTTTGGAAGACGCTTCCACGTTTGTTCCCCGTGGATAATAGAAAGTCTGTCGCAACTGCCAGTTCCACTCGGCTGACTGCCGATAACCCTGATACGTCCCCCAGAACTGCATCCAACGGAACCACAGAATGCTCGCGAAACTGCCTGGCAGCCTCCCTTCACGCGCCGCATGGAACAGATCCGAGAAGATATTACTGCTCGTCATGCGGATGAAATCATACAGGCTGAAATGCGCTTCGGGATAGATGTGTTTAAAGGCCATCGCCTCGCGCCGATAGCGATTTTGCACCCCTTGCGGCGTCTCGTTATGGACGTGGACGATCTCCGCCTCAGCCACGTACGCGATGGCATGTCCCTGCGACTGCGCCCACTGCGCCCAGGCCAAATCTTCCAACCCGGTCAAGGTCTCGTCGTAGGGATGTTCCTGCCAAAGCGCTCGGTGGATCGCAGCGTTGGCATTGTTGCAGAACGGATGAGATTGCCGCGGCTGGGACGTTTCCGGGAACCACTGCGCAAAAATCTGCTGTTCCGAAAATTGAGACGCCGCCATTCCCGGCAAGACGCCCGCCTCCAGGCCGCGCTGCTTCCCATAGCTCAAGGCCAGCGACGGGTCGTCAAACGGCTCGATCAGGCGCTCCAACCAATCCGGATAGACCGGGTAGACATGTGCCGAGGCAATGACGACCACATCACGCGTCGTGGCGGCCAGCCCCAGGTTGAGCGAACGTCCAAAGGTGAATTCCTGTGGCTGGATGTGAACGACCTGCGCCCCGTATGACTCCGCAATCGAGACGGTATCGTCCGTCGAGCCCGAATCGACCAAAATGACCTCGACATCCTTAACCGTCTGATGGGTCACACCTTCCAACAAACGACCGATATGTTTCCCTTCGTTATATGCGCGGATGACCAGCGAACAGTTCATAGCATGTTAAGTCTGGCGGCCAAGCCTGGTTGCTAAATCCGGCAGATCACCAATCATCATCTTTTTCGTAGGCCAGTTGGACCAGCAACTCACCGGCCACGTCTTTGAAAATTTTCTTGTGCTCGGGTTTGAAGTATTTCTTCCATTCGCCGGTCTTCCCGGAACGGAAGGTGGGCGAACGTTTCGGGTCGATATTGGTCTCCAAGGCGTCGATGATCTGTTCGCGCGTGGACGACAGTCCGTCTACCCGCCGCAGGAAGTGATCGACCACTTGGCCCAGAGCCGCACGCCGGTCACGAATAAAATCTTCATAGTGCAGCATCTTGACCTGGGGCCGCTTCAACCAACCCAGGTATAGTTCGAAGCGTTTAGCAATATTGGGAAACTCGACATCGGCATCGGGCAATCCCAGGATGCTGACCTTGAGCCGTTCATCGAAGCTCTTCAATACCTGGTTGTAGTAGCGGTAATGGACGTGTTGCGGCAGCATCTGGCTGACGTAGAAGACATGCGAGACGACCACGTCGCGCGGGTCACGGAAGATGAAATACGGCACGAAGGCTGGTGTGCAGACTGCGTCCATGACCTGCGGCCAGGCTAATAGATGCGTGGAGGTTACGTCGAGCGGGCGCAAGGCCCGGATGTAGGCTAACGCTTCTTCAACGGAACGTTTTTCGCCGCTTTCCCCGTCGTACGAGGCAAAGAAGAGCGGGATATGCGGAGAAAATGGCGCGACTTTCGAGAAACCCAGTAAAATCTGGTCGAGCAGGTGCGTGCCACTTTTGGGAAAGGAGATGCCCATCAGCACCGGCCAGCCGCCTACGGGGGGGCTGATCGTGGCGTAGCGCACCCGTTGGAGCAGAACTTCGGCGCGGTAGAGCGGCAGTCGCAGGGTGGTACGCAAACGTCCGGGGAGTCGAGATTTGAATGAGTTCGCCATAAATACTCTTTCAAGGGAGAGCCGTCGTTTAACCGCCGGTATGCTGCGGTCGAAGCGCGGGAACTTCGATTTTATCAGTACTCGGAGAATTTTTCGCGCGTATTTTCAAAACGCCGCAAGCTGCCAACGCTGTGACCACAAAACGGAGTTGGGCGAGGAACTCCCCGGCCCGGCTCGCTTCGCTATTTATTCAGCACGCTCAGGATGAATTCCGCGGTGCGCCGGCCTGCGGTTGCGTCGGTATATGTAATTTCCTGCTCGACAAAGGCTTTGCGTTCGGCGGCGTCCAGGGCCGGATTTTGCAAATAAGCGTTCACGGCCTGACGCAGTTCGGCTTCGTTTTCGGCGACGCGGCCTGCCCTGGCTTTCCGAAAACGCTGGTGCGTGGGCCAGTTCCCGATGGCTTTAAGCGACAGGGAGAACTTGCCGGGCTCGTTCCAGCCGCCGGGCGTGTCGATCACGGCCGCCACAATGGGTGTGTCATGGATGGCGGTTTCGACCACCATGGTCGAGTAGACGGTGACGAACACGTCTGACCAGGCCATCATGGATGATTTTTCGTCCATGTCTTCACCGCCGTAATAGCCCAACGAGCCCCCCAACGCCACCGGCCGGACGACATGAACGTGCGGGTATTTTTGTTCGAGGGCGTGGATCTGCTCCCGCTCGTCGGCAAAGATATATGGCTTGTCTTGAAAGTGGCTGGGATGCAGACGCACGAGCAATTGCGCGGGAGATGCCAGCGTGTCTGACTCGACCAACCGCGCCAGCGCCTCGACGTTGGGATAGTTCGGGGCGAAGTGGACGAAACTACAGGCATAGGAAACCAACTTGCGATTGGGGTCCAGGCCATGCAGGCGGAAATAGGCCTCGCGCGGCATCAGCCAGCTTTTGCAGAAGTAGCCGTCATACGAGGGAATGCCGCCGATGTGAACCTGTTCCGGGGCCCAATCCGAGCCGAGCACCAGTTCGTCCTTCTGAATCTGCGACCAGCAGGTGGCCCAGTCCATTGGCGCGCCGGGGATGGCGTAACTGGAAGGATTGTCCCAGCCGACGATGACGGTCATGGTCGGGACGCCGCGTCGGGCGGCCTCACGTAGCAGGTAACGGTCGACCCGCCAACCGGGAGTCGAGGCGATGACCAGGTCGGGGTGGTATTTGTCGAACAAATCGGTATACAGCGCCGGGGTGAAGCGCGTCTGGGCGCGCACCAGGGCCCGGCGGGCGGCGCGACTCGAACGCAGCGCCAAAGTCGCCAGCGCGGCGGGTGTCCAAATCCCCAGGCGGAATTTCCACGAGTTCTCGGCCCAGACTTCCCAGATGTGACTGGTCTGCGCTTCGCGGTTGATGCGCCATGAGCCGCCGACGCGGCGCAGGTAAGCCAGCAACCACTGGCGGCGGGTATCGACCGTCCTGAAATAGGTTTCCGCCTGTTTCAGGCGCAGCCCTTCCACCGTCAGGCCGGGACGGGCGAACTGCGCCGCGATGCGTCCTTGGATTTCGTCGTCGGTGAGCAGCACGATTTCCACGCCCGCTTCGAGCAGCGTGGGGACGAGGTCGGATTGCAGGAAGTAGATTACGGCCATACCGTGGTCGGCAGAAATGAAAATGCGTTTGGACATTGAAAACTTTATAGCTCAGAAAATCTCTTGCGCAATATCAATCGATTTCCCTTGAGAATTGTAGACCAAAAAAGAGATTTGAACTTCCCCTCTTCAGAGATAACAAAACTCCCCGCACAACAAGCCGCGGGGAGCATCATTACTGATCATCCGTTACGAAGCGGGCGCTTTGCTCTTCTCGCCCCCGCCGCTGGAGGCCGTACCACTCGTCCCGCTGGTAGAGTCCTTGCTCTCGCTTTTCGACTCGCTCTTGGCGGGTGTGCTCTGGCCAGAAGGAGAGCGATGGTCCGTAGCGTACCAGCCCGATCCCTTGAACACGATTCCGGCTGGTGTATACACCTTGTGCAGGGAATTCTTGTTGCACTCCGGGCAACGCTTCAACGGTTCATCGTTGAACGATTGGCGGCGTTCAAATTGCACACCGCAATTTTCACACCGATACGTATAAATGGGCATAGGACACCTCTTCTTCTTGAACGACAGAATATTATAGCGCGCTTCCAGGGGTGTGGCAAGTATCACGAAAAATTTTCTAACGAATTTTTGACACGACGCGGGGCGCAAAGTATCGCGCCTCATTCACCACAGGAGGCCCGCAATCAAATTGCCATGAATCTCACCCGGTTGAGCCCTTGAAAGTTAGAACATTTGTTATATAATTAGAACATAAGTTCTGGAAAATTAACCATGCCCATCAATTATCAGTTCACTCTCGCGCTGAAAGCGCTCCGCGAAGTCCAGGCCGAACTGGGGGACGAGGCTGCCGCCAAGGAGGTCGCCTTCCCCACCCTGGACGAAGTGCTGGAACAGGTCACTTCGTTGCCGCAGGATTCCCTCCTGTTTGGCATTGCCAGCGACGGCTTGCCCTTGATGCTCAACCTGCAGGATCCCTCTCCTGGCCCCTTGTTGATCGTCGGCGACCGCGGCAGTGGAAAGACCCTCTTCCTGCAAGTCCTGGCGCAAGCAGCCAGCCGTCTGCAACAGGCGGAGCATCTCCAACTTGCGGTACTGAGCGACTCGCCGGGGGAATGGCGTAACATCGACCCGTCGGAACACCTGCTGGGCATCTGGGCGGCGTACGAAGCAAAGGCCAATGAACTGCTCGACGACCTGGCCGCCTGGACGCAGGCCGGCGGCGACGGACGCAACGTGCTGCTGCTGCTCGACGGCCTGGACGCCGTCCTGCACATGGACCCCGCCGCCGAAGAGACCCTGGGCTACCTGCTGCGGGAAGGCCCGCGCTGCCATCTCTGGCCGCTCGTCACCGTCAACGCCGCGCGCGCCGTGCGGCTTCCGGCCTGGCTCTCGTACTTCCGCACCCGCATCTACGGGCGCATCGCCCACCCAAGCCTGGCCGACGAACTGACGCCGGTGCCCGGCGCCGGCCTAAATACGCTCTTCCCCGCTGCGCAGTTCTGCCTGCGCGAACATACCAACTGGCTGCGTTTCTGGTTACCCAGCCTGACCTAGGAGTTTCCCATGAATACCGGCATGATGTGGTTCGACAACGACTCGAAAACACCCCTGGCGGAAAAAGTCCGTAAAGCCGCCGACTATTACCACACGAAATACGGAGGACATCCCGACCTGTGCCTGGTCAATCCGCTCGCCTACGATCAGGCCGTCCCGGAAGTGCTCGACGGACAAAGCGGCGCAATCCACGTCCGCCCGCTGCGCTCCATTTTGCCGGGGCATCTATGGATCGGCGTGGACGAGAAGCTCCCCACCGGCGCGGACTGAATCGCGCCGAGGATTTTCCGTCACTTTCCACAGGTTATCACAATCTACCCACGGCGGTGTGCCAGCAGGGGGACGCGTGCATCGTCTGCGATTGATAAAAAGGAGAGCGGCTTAAGCCGCTCTCCTTTATTCTCCGACGGCAACCGCCATTGCCACAGCATGTTCACGCGTATGACTCAGGCTGATCGACCATTCTTTCAGTCCCAGTGAGTCGGCCAACACCTGCGCCCGTTCATGCAGCCTCAAGACGGGAGCGCCGCTTTCGGCGCGCAAGATTTCGATGTCGGTGAACGCCACCGGCCCAATTCCCGTGCCAAGCGCCTTGGCGACGGCTTCCTTGGCCGCAAAACGCGCCGCCAGTGAAGGATAATTCCCGGCGCACTCGATACGTTCAGACTCGGTATAAATGCGCGCCAAAAAATGCTCCCCGTGGCGTGCGACCGCCTCGCGCAGCCGTTCGATCTCCAACACATCGACACCCGTAGAAAGCTTCATGCGGGCCCCGCCGTGGCAATCGCCAGTTTTTCTGGATTCAGGTAGTTCCGCGCCGTTTCGAGCACCTGCTCTGGCGTGACAGCGCGCACCAGGTCGGCATAGCGACGGTAATAATCCAGGCCGAGGTCGTAACGCTCGATGCTGAGCAGCGCGTGGGCCACGCCTACGTTCGACTCGAGCGAGAGCGGCAGGCGCCCCGCGAAGTTGTCCTGGCTGTCCTGCAGTTCCTCCTGCGAGATGCCCTGCTCGACGAAACGCTTCAGTTCCGCACGGATCAACACGATGGCTTTCTCCACGTTGGACGGGTTGACCCCTGCACTGACTTCCCAGGTGCCCGGCCCCACGCCGGCGCTCAGGCTGGAATAAGCGTAATAAGCCAGCCCCGACTGCTCGCGTACCACATCACCGATGCGGCCCATCAATCCAAACTGGCCGAGCACGGAATTGCCCAAAGAAGCCGGCATGTAGTCGGGAGAAAGCCGCTGCGGCCCGACCGCGCCGACCACGATGTCGCTCTGCGACTTGCCGGCCAGCCCGACGTGCTTGCGGGATACACCTTCCAGCGGCTTGACCGGCGGCAGCGGCGGGTGCAAAGGCTGGTCGGGGTTTTGCCAGTCGCCCAGGGCTCGTTCCACCTGCGCCACCGCAGCCTGCGGCTCCACTGCGCCGACAATAGCCAGCACCATATCGCGCGGACCGAAGTGCCGTTGGTGGTAAGCAAGCATATCGTCGCGGTGGATGGCGCCGACTGTCTCCGGCCAGCCGTCGTCCGGGCGGCTAAAGGGATGCCCCTCGAACAGCAACTGGTCGAAGGTCAGGGCTGCCATGTCGGCGGTATCCTGCGCGCGGATGGACAGGCCCGTCAGCAGTTGGGCGCGCAGACGCTCCACCTCTTCGGCAGGGAAAGACGGGCGGCGCAGCGAGTCGGCCAATAATTCCATCAGCAGCGGCAAGTCCTCCACCAGTGCGCGCCCGCTGAAACCGGTGGTATACGTGCCGCTGCTGAAACCCAGGCTCGCGCCGACGGATTCCAGGGCGTCGTAGATGGCGTTGAAGTCGCGCGCTTGGGTGCCGCGCATCAGGCAGGTGGCGCTGAAATCGGCCAGCCCCAGCTTCTCGTCAGGGTCGAAGAGTGAGCCGGCCTGCAAGTACCCGCTGAGCACCACCGACGGGCTGTTGAAGTTGGGACGCACCAACACGCAGATGCCGTTGGACAAGACGGTGCGCGTCACGTCGTCGGGGCCGGGCAGCGAGCGCAGGGCGGCGGGGCGGCTGCGGCTCATTGTTGGCCTCCAGCGGCTGCGGGAAGGTAGAGACCCACGACGCGATTCCGAGGCTGCAGGAACGTCCGGGCAACGCGCTGCACATCGTCGGGGCCGACCGCTGCCAGCTTGTCCAGGTAAGCACTGAACCAGGTGTAATCGGCAAACATCTCGGCGTAGCCCAGCCAGAAGGCCTGGTTGGTGATGTTCTCGGCCCCAAAAGCGAACATGGCACGCGCCTGTTTGATGGCGCGCTGCACCTCGTCTGCAGAGACCGGCTCGGCTTGCAGGCGCTCGATCTGGGCGTCGAGTGCGGCCAGGGCTTCGTTGGGAGTGCGGTCTGGGTGAACGGTGATGCTGAAGGTATACAGGAAGGGGTCGAGGCTGGCAGCCGCTCCGCCGTGCACACTGACAGCCAGTTCACGATCCACCAGCGTGCGGTACAGACGCGAAGTCTTGTTGGAAATGCCACCACCGCCGAACATGTTCAGGTTGCTGGGGCCGGCCAATAAACTGTCGAGCACAGCCATGGGGAAAAAATCGGGATGGGAGGCGGCTGGAGCGTGGTACGAGACCTCGACGTAAGTCGTCTCTCCGGGGCCTTCCAGCGTGAGACGCACTTCGCCCCGTTGCTCTGGTTCCGGGCGCGCAAGGCGCGGCGGCGTTGGCCCTGCCGGAAGCGCTTCGAATAGTTCTCGTATGCGCGCCAGCAGGTCGCGCGTTTTGAAGTCGCCGGCCACGGCCAACACGGCGTTGTTGGGCAGGTAGTAACGGCGATAATGCTCGTAGAGATCATCCCGCGAGATGCTGCGCAGGTCGGCCATGTCGCCGATGACTTCGTGGTGGTAAGGGTGCACGCGGAAGGCCGCCTGTTGGACGGCTTCGCTGAGCATGAAGAGCGGCTCGTTCTCGCTACCCTCGCGCTCGGAGATGATCACGGTGCGCTCCGACTCCACTTCTTCGGGGTCGAAGGTGCTGTTGGACATGCGGTCGGCTTCCAGGCTCAAGGCCAGGTCGAGCTTGTCGGCGGGCATGGTTTCATAATAAGTGGTCCAATCTAGGAAGGTAAAGGCGTTCCAGACGCCGCCCTGG
The DNA here is from genome assembly GCA_046704785.1 of Anaerolineales bacterium. GTDB lineage: Bacteria > Chloroflexota > Anaerolineae > Anaerolineales > Villigracilaceae > JBJKRF01. Next base: position 9,064 of record JBJKRF010000060.1, read on the forward strand.
CGCGCGATGGCTTTATCCAACACGCTGGCAGGGAACTGCGGCGTGCCTTTGAATTGCATGTGTTCAACCCAGTGAGAAAGACCGGTCTTGCCGGTCGGTTCGTCTTTGGAACCGACGCGGTACCAGATCCAGTGACTGACCAGGGGGGCCGTGTGGATCTCTTTTAGCAAGACCTTCAGTCCGTTTTTCAGGACAATTTCGTGAAAGTCTGTCATCAAATCTCCAGGGGAATTGGGAAGGTTCGTTCGCGAGTTGATTTTCGCAGAGTCGCCAGACCAGCCCCGCCGGGGAGCAGGCGTTACTCAGTGGAAGTACCAGTTGCAGAACCAGGAAAAAGACCGGCATAGCGGAATGTCGCCGGCATTTTTGATTTGTGGTTGCAGCAACCAGTAGTACGGGCGAACGACGTTTTGCAGACCGATGAAGGGAGTATGCAGGTCGGTCTGGTCGAGAGGAATGTCCACCGGGACGTTGATCTTGATCGGGATGGTGGTGTTCACCGGCACGGTCAGGTTCAGGTGGACGGGCAAGATCGTGCCGGCGGGCAGGACGATGTTGGCCGGGGCGTTGATGTTCACACCGCCGGAGGTCAGCGCCACCTGGGCGCCGCTGATGCGGGTCGGCTCCGTCAGGGTGACGACGGTATCCTGGCTGATGGTCAGGCTGAAGTTGACGGGCACCTGGTCCTGTACAGGGATGTTATACACGATATGGGCCTTATCCATCAAGATAAAATTCTGGTACAGGCCGCCGAGCAATCCGTCGCCGACCAGGTGCTTGATGCCGAAAAGCTCCCGGCCCAACAGGATCAGGACGATGATCAGGATGATGTTTACGATAAAAGAGAGCGCGCTGGCCACCGTCCAGAAGGCAGGCAGGGGTTTGAACGGGCGCGGCGCGTCGGCTTTGGGAGTGGGCGGCGCTACTTTGGCAGGAGGCGCTGGCGGGGTATTTGCTCCGGCGGCGCTGCTTGTGGGTGTGGGAGTCGGCTGGGAGGGAGACAGCGCTGGATGCGGTGTCGTCGCCGGGGATTTTTGTTTCGCCGCCTGACTCTTCTTGGGAAAGAGCAGGGCGCGAATCCAGGCGAGGTTGTCGGTCTTGGCCTTGGGCGGGTTCGGCTTGTTCATGGCACGTTCTCCTGTTCAAAATAACTATAGCATAGAGTGCGAAAGCGTGTTCCCGCTACGTGTAGCTTTCTGTTTTGTGAACTTGCAACCTGGTTTTGAGTCGCCTGGCGAATACTTGACCGCCCACGCCCCTCACGGTAGAATATCGAGCGCGCGGGAGTCGCCAAGTGGTAAGGCATCAGCCTTCCAAGCTGACATTCGCGGGTTCGAGTCCCGTCTCCCGCTCTTCGGCGTGCGACGTGTGACGTGCGAGGCCAGCCATCGCACGAAGTACGTCGCACATCGCGTTAAAATGCCCTAGTCACGAGCAAAAAGTGCTCCGTGAGCGTGAAGGGTATAAAAGGGCCCGTGGCGCAGTGGTTAGCGCAGGGGACTCATAATCTCTTGGTCGCTGGTTCGACTCCAGCCGGGCCCACCTATATCTGGCAGTATGCACATCCATAGCCCCCATATCTGGGGGTTTTTGGTCCCAGAAACGTCTATAGAGAACATACGTTCTATTCACATTTGCAGTAAAATTGCAGTAGTAAATGGGGCGCCCCGTCCTTGGGAATGAATATCGCTTGTGCTTTCGGCGGCAGTAAGCCTTTATGGCTTACTGCCGCCATTTTCATTTGCACATCATTACCAGAAAGGACAAACCATGAAGATCATCACAATCGCCAACCAAAAAGGCGGTGTGGGAAAAACCACATCTGCTGTGACACTTGCGCACGGATTGGCGATGAGCGGCCAGCGAACCCTTTTGGTGGACCTTGACCCGCAAGGCCATGTCGCATTTGCTTTGGGTCTCGAAAAGGCTCCAGGCTTATATAGACTCATCGTGGATGAAGAGCCCATCGACAAGGTCGCCATCCAGGCGAGAGAGAATCTGGATATCATCCCGGGCGACAAGCGCACGGAAAAGGCCAAGCGCACCGTCGTCATCTCCAACTACCCAACCGAAATCCTCAACCGCATCTTCAAACGGACCGCATATGACGTGGTAATTTTCGACATGGCCCCGTCCCTGGACGTGTTGCACGTCTCGGCGCTGATGGCTTCGGATTGGGTCATCATCCCCACCAAGCTGGACGCGATGGCCGTGGATGGGGTCAACGAAGTGCTGAGGTCGATGGGCGAGGTCGTCGAACGAGGACACCGGCTTGGATACAGCATCCTGCCGACCTT
>JBJKRF010000061.1:0-12793 GCA_046704785.1 Anaerolineales bacterium
CCTTTTTTATTTGTTTATATTTTCAATGCCCCGTTTATTGTTATTTATGGGGGGGAGTTGGCGGCGCTACGCCCCGCCTACTCCCCCACAAATCCGCATCATCCCGCAGATTCCCAATGAACCATTATTTATTAGCCCGGGCTTGCAGAGGTGTCAGGAGACGCCAGCCTTAGTTCATAGATTTGATAGTGGGCTTGCAGGAGGGAGGAAGGCGTTATATAATCGCTCAAATTGGAGGCACCTTTGGAACAATTATCAACAGAGAACGTTGAGGTTGTGCCTGAACCTGAAAAATCGATGAACTGGGGACAGTTTATTATCGACATCCTCGAAACGCTCCTGCTTTCTGCGGCGTTATTTGTAGTTATCAATGTCGTGTCGGCACGCGTACGTGTAGATGGGTTCAGCATGAATCCCACACTTCAAAATGGCGAATTTGTATTGGTCAACCGCATGGCTTATCGGTTAGGACAACCCCAGCGTGGTGATATTATCGTCTTTCAATTTCCACGTGATCCCACACAAGATTTGATCAAGCGTGTGATTGGTCTCCCCGGCGACGATGTCAAAGTGCAGGACGGCGCCGTCTATGTCAACGGCAACCGCCTGAACGAGCCCTATATCGCAGCGGCGCCCCTCTATAACGGCGACTGGCGCGTCCCGGTAGGGAGCCTATTCGTCCTGGGTGATAACCGCAACGATTCGTCCGATTCCCACTCCTGGGGAACGGTTCCGCTCGACAAAGTTATCGGTAAAGCAATTCTGGTTTACTGGCCGCTTAACGACTGGAATTTGATTAATCATTTTGACCTGACAAAGACAATCCAATAAGGCCACTCACGCCTGACCTGTCGCTTGGATCGTATCCAGGCGACCTCCTCTGCTCTACCGCCTCGGATGTCTTTAAGGAGTAGCTGTATGACTGACCTGCCTGATTCCCCATCTTACCCATGTAACGAATGTCAGGCTGGGATGATGCGCTTACAATTTATCAGCTATTTCACCTGGTTGGGCAACGAACTGATCACGGTGCCAAACTTCCCGGCCTGGGTCTGTGATGTATGTGGCAAGCGTGAATATGACCAACGCGCCGTTAACTGGTTGACCGCCCTGCTTAATCCCTCGACGGGACACACAACCTTACGGTCACACCCGCATCCGCGCCCGGAGCCTCGTCGCAGCCCGAATCGCCCTTCGTCGCCTGATGGGAGTTAGCTCATGGCGCTAGACAGTCCCACAATCACCCACCGACTGATTTCCGCTGATTTTTTTACACCCAGCTATCGAATTGTCGGTAAAACCATGGTTCCCAATACAGGGTTGATTGGATTGATGAACGATCCTACTAACTCGTTCATGGAAATCGTCGATGCGCATCTGGCACGTGCACACATGCCAACCAAACTGGTGGAACATTACGAGGGGATACGCATCGTCAAATCGCGCATGTTCGCCATTTGCCTGAACCGCCGCGAAGACCTGGGTCCACAGGCACTCGCACGAGGCGGATACATTCGTCTCACCGAATACCCCGTACGCATTACCACACCGGTCTTTGAACTGGAAGGAACACTCGAATGGGCCGGGCGTTTTGATTTTTCGACGATCATGGTGGAAGGGAGTCGGGATTTTGTACCCATCTACAAAGCACGCTTAACAGCCGTCTTGCTCACCGCTTTGAAGGTAGACAGCCCGGCCATCCTGTTCAATCGTGGGCAGGTTGATTTGCTCGCGCTCAGAAATCAAAAGGTTGAAGAATAAGCCTGGGTAGGTTGCTCGATTCAAATGCTTGACCATTCCCTATGGGGATGATAAAATCTGCCCGCTCAGTTCGCCCCCATCGTCTAGAGGACCAGGACGCAACCCTTTCAAGGTTAAGACTGGAGTTCGAATCTCCATGGGGGCACCATTTTTATCCGTTGAAGTTACAAGTAAAGTAAGACCCTTCCTCAAAAGGCGAGGAGGGTCTTATTCGTCTTAAGCCTGCGCACTGTAAAAATAGTGGTACAAGCCCGTTATTTGGGCGGTTTTGCCGGGAAGGGAATGAGCAGAAGCAGGCCAATAGCAATCAAGACCATGCCCGTTTCGACGCCAATGGCCTGCCAGGGGCCGAAGAAAGGGACTTCCGGGCGCAGTTGCGTACCAAGACCAAATACATCAGCCATCCCTGAGAACACGGCGATCACGTAGCCCGTGCTGATTAGGCGTGGCCCGATGTCGGCAGCAATGGAACGTTCTCGTTTACCCCACAACGCCGCCAGACCCATATAGCCGCCGATACAAAGAATCGCCAGGCCAACCAGAAAAACCGAGATCTGCACAAATCCCACTACCGGGCTACGGTCGAGGCCAAACCATTCCGGCTTGGCACCCAAAATAAAGATGGCAAAGCCGACAACGGCCAGCACCAATCCGGTGCGTACGCGGTCGCCACGCGGGAAAGTTTGGGTGGGCGTCTCTCGATAGGTGGAAGAACTCATTCAGGCAGGGCCTTCTGCAGATGATCGATCCAATTTCCACCATAAATGGCAGTAATATCACTTGGAGAGTATCCGCGTGCTTCAAAGATGGGAGCTAGTTTGTGTAAGTCTGCAATAGTATCGATTCCATCGGGGACAGATTGCAGCCCAAAACCGCCGTCGAAATCGGTGCCAATACCCGCGTGTTTTGCATCTCCCGCTTTCTGGCAATAATAATCGATATGGTCGGCAACCGTCTGCAAAGGGACGAGGGAACGCTCATCGCCGGGCATCCAGCCGAATTTAAGGAACCGGTTGGCGGGGATAACGCCGATCACGCCGTCCCGCTCGAAGATGCCATCGATCACTTCGTCGCTCAGATGACGGTTGCTATCGCTGCCTTTGAGCATTGCAAGCGGGTTGGCATGACTGGCAATAATGCGGCCCTGATAGACATCCAGGGCTTGCAGGGCAGCTTCGCGATCCATGTGGCTCAGATCAAGGGTAAAGCCAATTTCAGCCATTGCTTCGAGCAGTGCATAACCATCTTTGGTCAGCGGACCGGGCTCGCCCGTTCCGCCGCAATAACGGGTGCCTGCCCAGGCGGGGCCAATCGTGCGCAAGCCTTTTTCCCACCACTCCGGCAGTTCGCCGGGGTTGCGCACGCCCTCAGCCCCCTCCATCAACGGAATCAGGCCGAGGGGATATCCATCTGCCGCTGCAGGTTGAGACCAATGGTCGAGGTGGGTCTTCAGCATTGACTTCGTCAAAACGAATTGAAATTTATCAGGGTGCTCGTCCACCAGCCGATGATAAGCGTCCAGTTGGGCCAGATATAGTCGGTGAGCCTGTTCGGTATTGGTATAAAACTGGGTATCCCATTCCCCCATTTTCTTTTTTGACGGCGCTACATATAATGTACTGAAAATAAGCGCGACATTCCCTTCTTGGTAAGCATCCCAACCAAGTAAGGTATCACCGTTCTGTGCAATGGTAGAGGCGCCACTTTCCAGGCGACGAGTCTCATGAACTGGGCGGGTATAATCCCGCCCAAAAGTAAACATATTCCAAGTGAGGTCTTCGTGTGAGTCAACGATAAGATTCATCACTTATACTTATTTGGCTCGTGGGCTGCTGTATATCTTACGATAGAAAGAGAGCGCACCCGCCGGTGCGCTCTCCCTGTTTCGTTCTTAGCTTGGCTCGGCCTCGTCGCTCTCGCTGGTCTCTTCTGTCTCTTCGTGTTTGAGTTCTGCCGCCAGCGCTTTCATATCCTGCTCGGCATAATTGGACGAGTCCACTTTTCGCAAACTCAGCCCGATTCGGCGTTGATCCGGATCGATACGGATGACGCGCAAGGTCACAACGTCCCCTTCGTGCACTACCTCTTTCGGGTGGTTGATGCGGTTCTCACTCAGTTCCGAGATGTGGATCAGGCCTTCGATATCGCCTTCCAGGCGAGCAAAAGCACCAAACTTTGTCAGGCGGGTGATGATGCCTTCCACAAGCTGACCGACATTGAACTTGGCGACTTTGTCCTGCCAGGGGTCGTTCTGCAAAGCGCGAATCGACAGACCAATGCGTTTCTTTTCCTTGTCGACATTGATCACTTTGACCTGTACTTCCTGTCCGACTTCGAGCACCTCGGAAGGGTGCTGGATGCGGTCCCAGGAAAGCTCGGAAAGGTGCACGAGACCATCGGCACCGTTGACGTTGACGAACGCGCCGAAATCGGCGATGCTGGTTACACGGCCCGTATAGACCTGTCCCTCTTCCAATTCTTCGATGACGCGTTCTTTGATTGATTGGCGAGACTCGGGGTTCGCTGCCCGTTCAGAAAGAATCAGGCGCCGACGGCTACGGTCCACTTCGATCACCCGCACCGTAATCGGCTCACCGATCATCTTGGCCCAGCGATCGGGAGTATCACCCTGAACCTGACTGCGGCGGATTACGCTGATCTGCGAAGCAGGAACAAAACCGCGTAGACCATGTACGAGGACAATTAAGCCCCCTTTATTGTAGCCTTCGATCTGGCCTTCAAAGGTTTCGCTCTCCTCCTGCATCTTCTCGACTACATCCCAGCCCATCGCTTCACGGGCACGGATGTAGGAAAGCACGACATTGCCATTGCTATCTTCAGGGTTGACAACATACACCGGAAGTTCCTGGCCAACCTGGAATGCCTCCCGCTCTTCGGCGGATATTTGTTCCAGTTCACGGCCAGCAATAACCCCTTCCGACTTCGCCCCAACGCTGACTAGAATTTGGGTTGGCGAAACGCTAGCGATAACGCCTGTGCGAATCTCACCCTGAACAGGAAATTCGAGCCCGGCATCCTCCGATTGCATCAGGCTTTCCATCGTCTCGTGATTCTCGCTAATACCCCCGTTGCCTTTCAGGGTGTCCTCTTGATCCATCATAAATTCGTTGACTCCGACATGAGATATAGGAGGCATTATAAAGGTGAATGAATAACTTGGCAACCCTAGCTTTGAGTAGAGCCATCCCACCTATGGGTAGTTTTTGGACAAAGCCCGTGCAAAAATTCGTAAATTTCCAACTTTCAGACACAATACTATCTCGGTTCTACCCATTTTAGTTTTTCCGGAGATGCACAGGAGTGTAGTCACCTGAACAGGCCAATCTCCAGCGAGCCTTGTTTTCGCAGTATAATGTTGGCCGAGGAAACGTTATGCCTACGATCTATCCCTTCACTGCAATTGTGGCTCAAGAGCGCATGAAACGCGCTCTCATTTTGAATGCAGTCGACACGCGCATCGGCGGCGTGTTGATCCGTGGCGAGCGCGGTACGGCCAAATCGACGGCGGCGCGTGCGTTGGCAGCTTTGCTTCCTAAAGTAAAAGTCGTCGAAGATTGTCGCTTTGGGTGCGATCCCGATAACCCGAATACCTGGTGCACGGAGTGTCGTGAGCGCGCTGCGAATGCGCAGGAACTGCCTTTCGAAATCAAGCCCATCCCGTTTGTGAATCTGCCGGTTTCGGCCACGGAAGACCGCGTGGTTGGCACCCTTGACATTGAGCAAGCCATCCAAAAGGGAGAACGGCACTTCGAGGCAGGCGTGCTGGCCGGCGCGAATCGCGGCTTGCTCTACATCGACGAGGTCAACCTGCTCGACGATCATGTCGTCGACCTGCTGCTCGATTCGGCGGCCATGGGCATGAACATCGTCGAACGCGAGGGGATTTCGTTTTCTCACCCGGCGCGCTTCATCCTGGTCGGGACCATGAACCCCGAAGAAGGCGACCTGCGCCCCCAGTTGCTCGACCGCTTTGCCTTTTCCGTAGACATTACCGGCATCCATGATGCGCATGAACGCGTACTCATTATGGAACGCAACATCGCTTTCGAGGCCAATCCGGAGGCCTTCCGCACAGAATGGATGCCGAAAGAGGAAGAACTTTCCGAACAAATCGCCCAGGCGCGGAAACTGGTAGGGGACGTCCATTACACCCGCCGCGACCTGCTTTCCATCGCCGCCCTGACCGCCTCACTCAACGTGGACGGGCATCGGGCCGACATCATCATCCTGAAGGCTGCACGCGCACAGGCCGCCTTCGAAGGACGCACGTCCGTTACAGACCACGACATCGCCCTGGCCGCCGAACTGGCATTGCCACATCGCATCAAACGTGGCCCGTTCTACCAGGCTGAAGTAACCGCCGAACAACTCCAGGAACGCATCGAGAACCTCGTCGGACAGCAATCTGCAGAAGGGGGAGAACCGAACGAGGAGTCGCAGGAACAACCGGCAGGCCAGGAAAAAAAAAGTCAACTGTAAAAGACCAGGTTGAGGATGAGACCCAGCCCCTGACGAGCGAACCCAGCCGCCAGGAGGTGTTCGCCTCCCAAAACGCCAACTGGTGGGAAGGCGGGCAAAAGGTCAAAACCGGCGAAACATTTGCGCCGCGCAAGCTCGATACCCCGCTCGATAAATTGAGTCGCAGGAACGCCGGACGCCGCTCCGAAACGCGCACCGAGCGCAAGCGTGGGCGTTATATTATGTCCCGCCCGGCCAACGGCAGCACCGACATCGCCTTCGACGCCACCATCCGCGCTGCGGCGCCCTATCAAAGGCACCGCAGCGAAAAGCGCAAAAAATTGGCCTTTGCCATCGAAAAAAGAGATTTACAGAAAAAAGTGCGCGTCAAACGGATGGCCAACCTGGTTCTGTTTTTGGTGGACGCCTCCTGGTCGATGGCGGTTGCCGAGCGTATGAACGCCACCAAAGGAGCCATTCTGTCCCTGTTGACGGATGCCTACCAGCGGCGCGACCGCGTGGGCCTGATCGTGTTCCAGAAGGATCGGGCCACCCTCGTCCTGCCGCCGACAATCAGCGTCCAACTGGCCCAGAGAGCGCTCATGGACATCCCCGTTGGCGGCAAGACGCCGCTCTCCGCCGGCCTGCTCATGGCGTCGGATGTTCTGCGCCAGGAAAAACTCATCCACCCGGACATCGAACCCTTGCTGATCGTCCTGACCGACGGCGCCGGGAATGTCTCCATTGGCCCGTTGGCGCCGCAGGAGGAGTCGTTCAACTTCGCCGAAGTGATCGCCAACGAAAAAATAAAGTCCATTGTCATCAATATGGAACATGCCGCCTTCGATCAGGGATTGGCGCAACAGCTCGCCGACCACCTGGCAGCGCCCTGCTACGCCTTGAACGAGATCAAAGCCGAAAACCTGTACCACACCGTCCGTAATGAAATGAAGAAATAGAGTCGGCGCCTGAACGAGGGGAAAGTAACCGTGGGAGTGGAATGCCAGCATCGAGGGCCCAAATCAGGATCAGGTTAGAATACCTTAAAAACACGCCACTCCTTCGACGACGTTTTTTCCTACAAATCCGCTCCATCCCGCTGATTTCCAGAGAACCATAACCTTTTCAGTTTTGCCAGGAAGAAAATGCCCGACAAGTCTCCCCTCTCGCAATCCAGCCGCAGCTCGTTGACGCGTTTTGCGTGGCTCTCCATCGCCGCCGCCTTGACGACCATGGCCCTGAAATCGAGCGCTTACCTGCTGACCGGTTCGGTGGGCCTGCTTTCCGACGCGGTCGAGTCCCTTGCCAACCTGGCAGGGGCGCTCATGGCGTTGGGCATGTTGACCATCGCGGCCCGCCCACCCGACGAAAGTCACGTGTACGGGCACAGCAAAGCGGAATATTTCGCCAGCAGCCTGGAAGGGATTTTGATCCTGGTTGCCTCGGCAGGTATCATCGCAAGCGCCGTCCAACGCCTGCTCAACCCACAGCCACTCGAACAACTGGGCGTGGGGTTGGCGATCTCGATTTTCGCTTCCCTGGTCAATTTCGGGGTGGCGCGCGTGCTGATGACGGCGGGGAAAAAGCACAACTCGATCTCCCTGGAGGCCGACGCCCACCACCTGATGACCGACGTCTGGACTTCGGTGGGTGTTATCGGCGGCGTCGCCATGGTGGCATTGACCCACTGGAATCCGCTGGACGCGCTCGTGGCTTTGCTGGTTGCCATCAACATCATCTGGACCGGTATCCAGTTGGTGCGACGCTCCGTGGCCGGTTTGATGGACACCTCGTTGCCACAAAAAGACCAGGAAATCATCGAAACGGTGCTGGCAAAGTACCGTGCGGAGGGCGTGGAATTCCATGCGCTGCTGACACGTCAGGCTGCCTCGCGCCGCTTCGTATCGATGCACGTGCTGGTGCCGGGGCGCTGGAGCGTGCATCACGCCCACCATCTCGCCGAAGACATCGAATCAGACATCCGTACGGCGCTGGGCGAGGCAGTGGTCATCACACACCTGGAGCCTATCGAGGACGAAATTTCACTGCACGATATCCCCCTTGACCATTAAATCAGTTCGTAAGCGAAATCTTACGACGGGCGTACAGCACAATGCCGGCATGCACCAGGATGGCCGCCAACAGCGCCAGTCCGTGCGGAAGAAAGCCGGCGCTGTTGGCGCGCGTGAGCACATACGCCGCATAACCACCCACCGGCAGGAACAGGAAGATACCCGTCCACAGGCCAGGGTTATATATCCGTTTGACGAGGCTGGTGACAATGTGAACCAAGGCATTGAACAACATCAGGTAAACGGCAACCAACCCCCAAACGATCCCGGCATAGACAGAAAGATACAGCACCGCAATGTCGGCCATCCAGACGGCCAGAATATTGATCCAGAAGATATCCGTGTTGCTCAAGACCGATTTCCCGCCGCCGAGGTTCTTGTCGACAAAGGCTTTGAACTGCCCGTCGGCGTGTTCCTCGAACTGATGGAACATGTAGACCGGCAGCAACAGGAAGACCAGGAAGGCCTCACGGCTCAGGCCTTGGCGCAGGAATGGGGCCAAGAGCAATAACAAAACACCGATGGGCAGGCTGGCCTTGGCCCAATTTGCCACCATCCATTCGAAATATGAATCGCTTTTTGTCATCTATAGCTCGCTCTCATGATATTCACGTCTGCAAGCCTTCCCATTCAGACAGCTTATCATCCATTTGACGCTGCACGGACGTATACTCCCGACCCAGGCGGGCAACTTCGTCTGTATCGGCGGGAGGCTGTTCGAGCACACGGCCGATCTCGGTCAGGCGGGTTTCGAGGGCGGCGATCTGGTTCTCGATCTCCTGGAGTTGGGCCTTGCGGCGGCGCTCGTCTTTCGTCGCAGCGGAACGCGATCCGTTTCTGCGGGCGGTGCTGGCCGGCGCGGTGGGTGCTTCCTCCTGCGCGGCAAGAGCAGCCAGGCGTTCGCGCTCTTCGCGCATCTGGCTGTAGGTGCCTCGAAAAACGTTTAAACGGGAGTCGTCCGGTTCGATTTCCCAAATCTGGGTCGCCAGCGCGTCCACCAAATAGCGATCATGCGTGACCAGCAAAATGGTGCCGGGATAGTCTTCCAGCACCTGCTCGAGGACTTCCTGCGAGGGAATATCGAGGTGGTTGGTGGGCTCGTCGAGCAGCAGCAGGTTGGTATCCTGCAAAGCCAGCTTGGCAAGCGCCAGCCGTCCGCGCTCGCCGCCGGAAAGCACTTCCACTTTTTTGAAGGCCTCGTCGCCGGAGAATAGGAATTTACCCAGATATTGGCGCGCCTCGGATACCAGCATGGCCGGGGCGACAGATTGAACTTCCTGGATGAGCGTATTGGTTGGCTCCAAGCCTTCGTGCGCCTGGGCAAAATACCCGATTCGCAAGCTGGCGCCCAGGATTACCTCACCTTCGAGCGGCTCGACCTGCTCCAGGATGGTCTTCAGGAACGTGGATTTGCCCGCACCGTTGGGACCGATCAGCGCGGCGCAATCGGTGCGGCGCAATTCGATGTCGGGCGCAGAGAACAAGGCTTTGCCCGGCCAGCCAATGATCAGGTCGCGCGTGCGAAGGACCAGTTCGCCAGAACGGCCTTCCGCAGACAAATGCAGGTGCAATTGCGGGGGGCGATGGTCCGGCAAATGCAGGGCGCGCACGCGCTTGTCGGCCTCCTCCACGCTGAACGGCGAGGTCGTCGTCTCCACGTCGAGTTGGCTCCACTGTGTATTGACAGCCTTTTCCATGCCCACCTGCTCGATGGCCTGCACCATACGCGTCAGCCGCTTGAGTTTGCCCTTGGCCTGCAGGGTATTTTGCCCGGCGATGTTTTTCTTGATGTACTCCATGTCCTTGAGCAGCTTTTCCTTCTCGCCCTCGAAAACTTCCTGGCGGCGTTCCCAGCGTTCCTGGCGCTGCTGCAAATAATGGCTGTAATTGCCGCGATACTCCTCGATGCCGGCTGCCGTCATCTCCAGGATGCCGTTGGCAACCTTATCGAGAAAATAGCGGTCGTGCGAGACGATCACCGCAGCGCCCTCCCACTGGCTTAGATACCCCTCCAACCATTCCACCGCGCGAATGTCGAGGTGATTGGTCGGCTCGTCGAGCAGCAACAGGTCGGGGTCCGAGAGCAACAGACGCGCCAGGAAAGCTCGCGTGCGCTGCCCGCCGGAGAGATGGTCGAGCGACAGTCTGTAGTCGGAGGCCTCGAAACCCAATCCGGAGAGCACCTGGCGCATGCGAGTCTGGTAGATGTAGCCTCCACGACGCTCAAAGTCGTGTTGCAGCGCGCCGTACTTTTCCAGGATTTGCTCCGCCCGGTTAGGATTCGCCATTTCATGTTCGAGATGCGAAAGTTCGGCCTGCTGCTGGATCAGGTCGGCAAAAACGGCTTCGCACGCCTCCCAGAGCGTACCATCCATCTGAAAGTCTGCCTCCTGCGACAGGTAACCGATTCCGACTCCCCGTGCGCGATGGACCGTTCCCGAGGAGGCTTCGTCCTGCCCGGAAAGGATACGCAGCAGCGTCGTCTTTCCAACGCCATTCGGCCCAACGATGCCGAGCCGCGCGCCTTTGGCAACACCGAACGACAGCCCTGTGAAAATATCACGGGCGCCATAAGATTTGGTCAGGCTGGAAACAGTGAGTAGAGACATGGTCTGAAGAATAAGTGTGGAAAGGCAGAGAAGCAAAAACGTCAAGATACAATGAGTATGCTTTCAGCAGCGTAGCCCCCGTCGATTATACCCAAATTGTGCTTTCCTTTTTCGCTGGAACTTGCATCTTCTATCGATCCGTCGGATGGTTCTCAAGAAATGGAATGATCTCGATCCAACTGATCCCATGACTTATGTGTTCATTGCAGGGCTTGTTCTGGCGTTAATTGCATTCGGCGTCGTCCATCTTCGGTTCGACAAGTTCACCCATAACCAGTGAGTGGTATCGAACAGGGCGCATTCCACCGGCTCCACTCTCCCGGCCCTTGCGACGTCACAACTTTTCCTTTACGTGTGCGTGCAGAAATTCCATCTCTTGCATATCACAATATAACAGGTCTGGTGCGCACTCCTCGCACTCCAATTGCAAAGTGGCATGGCCAATGTGATAGCGCTGATCGACCAGGTCGTTGACCCGCGCCTGAATAGCAACACCCTCACGAATAGAAATGTTCGCGGTCACGATGTGCGCCGACATAGTGCGCAGGTTGCGACTGATACTCCAGACATGCAGATCGTGTACGCCGTACACCCCTTCCAAGGCAGTGATGTCGCGCACCATTTCCTTCATGTTTACGTCATGCGGGGTTGCCTCCAGCAAAATATCAACCGCTTCGCGCAAAATGCCCCAGGCGCTCCACAAAATCAAGGCGCCGATAAAAACGCTCGCCAACGGATCGAGCCAATTCCAGCCGGTAAAAAGAATCAGCACCCCGGCAATGACGGCCCCCAGCGTAGAGAGCACGTCTCCCAGCAGGTGGATGAACGCCGAGTGCATATTCAAGTCCTGTTCACTGCCGCGTTTGACGAGCAGGGCAGTCGCCAGATTGACAATCAAGGCCAGTATCCCGACCCCAATCAGAATGCCCGACCGAACGCCAGACGGCGTGGCAAAACGCTGCCAGGCCTCGTAGAAAATTCCCAGCGCGATCACCACCAGTGTAGTGGCGTTGACCAGTGCGACCAGAATTCCGGCGCGATGATAACCGTAGGTGTTGCGCGCGTTCGAAGGCTGGTCTGCCAACCGGACAGCGACCCAACTCAGGCCGAGGGCGAGCACGTCGGTCAGGTTGTGCGCCGCATCCGTAAGCAAAGCCAACGAATTGGCAAAAATCCCGGCGACGGCTTCGACTGCCACGAACGCCAGCGTCAATCCAAGCGAAAGCGCCAAACGCGAGGCGGCCCGCCCGGCAATTTTTTCGAAGTGCGTATGAGCGTGTGCGAAATCCTGCATAGCGATCCTTATCCGTATTCCACGTGGTCGAGGCCCATCTGGAAAAGTTTCGTAACGTGGTCGTCGTCCAGGCAATAGAATACCTGGCGCCCCGCTTTCCGGGCCCGCACCAAGTGCATGTGACGCAATCCGCGCAGCTGGTGCGAAACAGCCGATTCCGACAGGCCTATCGCTTCGGAAATTTCACCCACGCTCCTTTCGCGCTCCAGCAGAGTGGAAATGATGCGCAAGCGGTTGGGATCGCTCAAAGCGCTGAACAGGTCGGCGAGGCGAACGGAAGTTGACGGGTCAATAGTCATAAGCTCCTTAAATATGAACAATTGAGCATATATTCATAATTATCTACAAAAAAGAAAGCATTGTCAAATGGCAATTCTTCTTGGTTCTTTGGGGTCAAAGTGAAGTCGAAGAGTCGATATGGGGAGCCATCCCAGAGAAACACGCTGAGGAGGGCATTCGCACAAAGCAAAATATCCTCTCGACGCCCCTGCGATCAAATTTCAGAAAGAGTGGTTCATTGGGAACCTGCGGGATGAAGCCGATTTGTGGGGGTGTTGGGGGGGGGGAGCGCCGCCGCC
>JBJKRF010000062.1:0-2852 GCA_046704785.1 Anaerolineales bacterium
CACAGGGCTTGAAAGCATTGCACAACGATATACCATACTGCATTATTCTTGTTGAACCGCCGGATGCGGTCCCGCATGTCCGGTGGTGTGAGAGGGGGCGGTTAGCCGCCGCTCCCTACTCGATTGCGAGGGATACAGATGCGATTGCCGGTTACCCACCGATTTGATTCATCACACGATTAAGCGGGATGACCCCTTCACCCAGGCCATGCCCCCAGGGCTTGTTCCATATACCATTGAGGACAAGTGTGCGCAATTCTTCCAAGCTGGCCCCAATGCGTAAAGGAGTCAACAGGTCGAGTTCACCTTCCCGTAATAAACACATGCGCAATACGCCATCGGCTGTGAGACGTGCACGGTTGCAACTTGCGCAGAACGGCGCTGTCACAGAGGAGATAAAGCCAACTTCGCCTTGTCCGCCACGGAGACGGTAGACGCGCGCCTCACCGTCGAGTTTGCCGGCGTTGACCTCTTCCAAAGCGCCGAATTTGGCTGCGATTTGTGCCTGGATGTGCGCCGCTGTGATGACTTGTCCGGTTTGTAGGTCGGTTACCCCGGCAAAGGGCATCATTTCGATGAAGCGAATCTGCCATGGGTGATCGAGAGTCAGGGCTGCCAACTCGACCACATCCTCTTCGTTATAGCCCTTCACTACTACGATATTGAGCTTGATCGGCGTCAGGCCGGCCTCCTCGGCAGCTTGAATTCCGTTCCATACCTCTTCGAGCGATCCCCAACGGGTGATGCGCTTGAATTTCTGTGGGTCGAGCGTATCAAGGGAAATATTTACCCGCTGGAGCCCGGCCTCTTTTAACGGTTGCGCCAATCGGCCCAGTAAGATTCCATTTGTGGTCATCGAAACGGAGCGGATTCTGTTTGTGTGGGTGATGCCCTGCACCAGGTCGACGATATGCGCGCGCATGGTCGGCTCGCCGCCGGTCAGCCGAATCTTGTCAAATCCAAGTTCGGCAAACAGGCGTGTGAGCAACAAAACCTCGTCATCCTGCATCAACTCGGCATTTGGCCGGAACGTCTGGTCTTCGGGCATACAATAAACGCAACGCAAGTTGCAGTGATCGGTAAGGCTAATTCGTAAGTAGTGAATTTTTCGTCCGAAACGATCGAGAGCCATATTTTTTCTCCGGTTACCGCTAAAACACTACCTGTCCCTTAAGAATAGGAAACCCAAGGAGTTCATTATACAACGTCGGTTCTCCGCCAGGAAAAAAGGGGCAGGGCCTTTTGTGAGTCAAGAGTGCCGTTGTATAAGAAAAATGAAAGAGCAATGACGCTGCAATTGACTTGCCTATATGGGCATGTTATGATAACCATGTTATTTCGTCCTTATTCTTTGGTTTTATTCGAAGGAGTTTTCCATGAGCATCGATTTTATCGTCCGCATTGTTGGCATGCTTATTTTTGCTATCGCAGGCGGGTATTGGGGGTTCTGGTTTGGACACGACAACGCCCAAAATTTCATTTTCACTTACATGATTGGTATGGGGCTGGTAGGAGCGCTTTTTGGCCTGGTCGTAACGCCTTACTTCACCACTGTACCAATCCGTTTGTTACGTCGCTTGTTGACGCGTATCTCTGCTGAATATTTGTTGGCCGGGTTGATCGGCCTTATCTCAGGTCTGATAGTTGCGGCGCTGGTCTCTTTTCCGCTTTCGATGTTGCCCTCCCCGTTGGGGAACATCCTGCCCTTTGTAGGCGTGCTGCTTTTCGGCTACGTTGGCGTAGCGCTGTTTGTCATGCGTCAGACGGATCTCCAGAACGCAATTACATCTGTCCTCAGCCGTTCAACGGAAGGCGGTGGGGGCGGCAGTAGTTGGGGACAAATGAGCCGCACGATCTTGCTGGACACCAGCGTGATTATCGATGGACGTGTGGCCGATATCGCCCGCACCGGTTTTTTGCCGGGAACGTTGTTGATTCCGCGCTTCGTGCTTAACGAGCTCCAGTACATCGCAGACTCTGCGGATTCTTTACGTCGTCAGCGTGGACGCCGTGGTATGGAAGTGCTCGCCGAACTGCAAAAGACCCAAAATGTCACTGTGCGCATCAGTGATATTGACGTGGAAGGTGTGCGCGAAGTGGATGACAAGCTCGTCATCCTGGCTCGCCAGATGAAATGTCCGATTTTAACCAACGATTACAACCTGAATCGCGTTGCCGAACTGCAGGGTGTGCCTATCCTGAACATCAATGAGTTGGCGAACGCTGTCAAATCGGTAGTACTTCCGGGCGAACTGATGGAGATCCAGATCATCCAGGAGGGAAAGGAAGTTAATCAGGGCGTAGGGTACATGGATGACGGCACCATGGTGGTGGTCGAAAGCGGTAACAAATATATCGGCCAGACCAAGCCTGTTACCGTTACCAAGGTGCTCCAGACCGCCGCAGGCCGAATGATCTTTGCCAAGCCTGAAGAATAGTCTCACAGGGCCCCTAAAAATTACGGCAAAAGACGCAGTTCGACACTGCACCTTTTGTTTTATCGAATCGAAATATGCGCTGGCTGGATTTAAAGGCAAGAGGTTGCTTCGAATCGCGATCGAAACAACCTCTTGCCTTTTTGTCTTTCCGGCGTATTAGCGCCCTGCCGAGGACTCGCCCCTGAACTTTGACAGGACTTGCAGCCGTTGGGATGGATGACCGGCATGCCGTAGGAAAAGCGCAACCTGTCCGGCCTGGGCCTGATGGACTACCACGCCCGTTTTTACGACCCCGCCCTGGGCAAGTTCATCTCCCCGGATAGCGTCATCCCCGACCAGAGCGACCCGCAAAGTTGGAACCGCTACAGCTATGTGATGAATGATCCCATCAACCTGGGCGACCCGACAGGACAC
>JBJKRF010000063.1:0-19218 GCA_046704785.1 Anaerolineales bacterium
GTGCCCGGATCGAAATCTCTGACCAATCGCGCTTTGTTGATCGCCGCGCTTGCCGAGGGCGCTACACGTCTGACGGGAGCGCTCTTTTCGGACGACTCGCGCTATTTCGCGGAGGCACTGCGTGCGCTCGGTTTCGACGTCCGTCTCACGCCCGACCAGGCCGAGATGACCGTCGTGGGGCAGGGGGGACGCATTCCATCCCATCAGGCTGAACTTTTTATTGGCAATGCGGGCACGGCGGCGCGTTTTCTGTCCGCTTTTTTGACATTGGGCCAAGGAGCGTATCGGCTCGACGGCGATGCGCGCATGCGTGAGCGCCCCATTGGCGATCTAGCCGACGCGCTGGGGCAGCTTGGCGCGCGAGTCGAGCCGGTCGACGCCCATTCCGTCTGTCCGCCGGTTCGAATCACGGCTTCCGGGCTGCCGGGCGGCAAAGCCAACATCGCTGGAAATATCTCCAGCCAGTTCTTGTCGGCGCTGCTGATGGTCGCGCCTTATGCACAGGGCCTTGTCGAGTTGAGCGTTTCCACGGCACTCAATTCCAAGCCGTACGTCGACATGACTCTGGCGATCATGCGCGAGTTCGGCGTCGAGATCGAGCGCGAGGGCTACGCGCGCTTTCTCATCCGTCCGGGTGTGTATCGGGCGCGCGAAAACTACGCCATCGAGCCGGATGCCTCCGCCGCCTCCTATTTTTTTGCGGCCCCGGCGGTGCTGGGAGGCTCGTTACGCCTTGCGCAGCTTTCGCGAAGTGCCAAGCAGGGCGACGTTGCGTTCCTGGATGTGCTCCAGGCGATGGGCTGTGTGGTCAGTACGGCGGCAGACGGCGTCGAAGTGCGCGGCCCTGAAACCTTGCGTGGCGTGGATGTGGATATGCGCGACATTCCGGATACGGCGCAGACGCTGGCAGCGATTGCGCCTTTTGCCTGCAGCCCCACGCGCATCCGTGGGATTGCTTCGGCGCGCGTCAAGGAGACGGACCGCGTTGCGGCCACCTGCGCCGAGCTGGCGCGCCTGGGCGTAAGCGTGGAAGAGCATCCCGATGGCATGACGATCCAGCCTTGCAAGTCGTTCCGTCCGACGACGGTTCAGACGTACAACGACCACCGTATGGCCATGGCTTTTTCGCTGGTCGGGCTGCGTGTTCCCGGAATTTCCATCGAGAATCCGGACTGCGTTTCCAAGACGTTCCCTAATTACTTCGATGTATTGGAGACGTTGCGATGATTCACTTGGGGCTGACGGGTTGGCCGTTGGGGCATAGCCTGTCACCGCGGCTGCACGCGGCTGCCCTGGAGGCCGTTGGCCTGGAAGGCGATTATCAGCTTTTCCCTATTGCGCCCGATGATAAGCAAAGCCTGGCTGACTTAATTAATAATCTGCGTGTAGCCAATAAATTACAAGGCCTCAACATTACCATTCCACATAAGCAAAACTGCCTACTATTTCTGGATCAACTCTCCCCAGCAGCAGGAGCCATTGGCGCGGTCAACACTATCCGCAGCCAGGACGGGCAACTGGTAGGGGAGAACACGGATGCGCCCGGCTTTCTGGCAGACCTGACACATTTCCTTGGTGAAGAGCGTCAACCGGGCCGCGCGTTGGTTCTGGGTGCCGGTGGTTCTGCGCGGGCCGTGGTTTGGGCGTTGGGGCAGGCGGGTTGGCAGGGAATGGTTGCGGCGCGGCGTGTGGAACAGGCCGAGGCGCTGGTATCGTCGCTAAAACGGCATTCAAGCGGCGGGGCGTTTGAAGTGGCGCCGATGACGCCGGAAACGTTGAAGCGCTTCCGAAGCGGAATTCAACTCATCGTCAATACGACGCCGCTGGGCATGTCCCCAAATATCGCTTCTTCGCCCTGGCCGTCGGAGATACCTTTTCCGCCAGACGCGGCGGTGTACGACCTGGTTTACAATCCGCGCGAGACGCTGCTGGTACAGCGCGCACGCGCTGCCGGATTGCGTGCCACCACCGGGTTGGGAATGTTGGTTGCGCAGGCTGCGCTGAGTTTTGAGCTATGGACAGGGCGCGTGCCGCCGCGTGATGTTATGTTTGAGGCAGTGAACTAAATTCGTTGGAGGAATTATGTTGCGTTTTTTGACCGCAGGCGAGTCGCATGGTCCGGCGCTAACCGCCATCCTGGATGGGTTGCCCGCCGGGCTGCCGCTGGACGCTTCGGTGATCGATTATGAACTGGCCCGCCGCCAACGCGGGTACGGCGCTGGCGCACGGATGAAGATCGAAAAGGATACGGTGAAAATTTTGGGCGGTTTTCTGGCCGGGAAGACGACCGGCGCACCGCTGGCGTTGCTGGTGCAAAACGACGATCATGTCAAATGGCAGGGCAAAGGGATTGCGCCGATGACAACGCCGCGCCCAGGGCACGCCGACCTGACCGGGGCCGTGAAGTATGGCTACCACGATTTGCGTCCGGCGTTGGAGCGCTCTTCGGCGCGCGAGACCACCATGCGTGTGGCTGCCGGAGCAATCTGTAAGCATTTTCTCAAGCAGTTTGGCGTCATCGTAGGCGGTTATGTGAGCGCGATCGGCGACGTTTCTGCCGATTTGGGCGAGATGCCCTATTCGGCGCGTTTCGAGCGCGCCGAAGAGTCGGATGTGCGTTGTCCCGATGCCGATACGGCGGAGAAGATGCGCGCGCGTATCGAGCAGGTCATTCACGGCAAGGATACGCTCGGCGGGATCTTGGAGATCGTCGCGCTGGGCCTGCCGGTGGGGCTGGGCTCCTTCGCGCAGTGGGATCGGCGTCTGGAAGCGCGCCTGGGCGCGGCTATCCTGTCGGTGCAGGCCATCAAAGGCGTGGAAATCGGTGAGGCCTTTGCCAATGCGCGCCTGCCGGGGACGCAGGTTCATGATGCCATTTTGCTGGCAAGCGAGGCTGAACTGCCGGGGAGGTTGGCCCGCCCAACGAACCGGGCCGGCGGTACGGAGGGTGGCGTCTCGAACGGGCAGCCGATCGTGGTGCGGGCCGCGATGAAACCAATCGCCACCACACTGACTCCGCAAGATACTGTCGACCTGTCCACCGGCCAGCCAGCGCCGACGCGTTACGAGCGCTCTGACTTTTGTCCTGTGCCGCGCGCTGTGCCGATTCTGGAAGCGATGGTGGCTTTCGTCCTGGCCCAGGCGCTGATCGAAAAACTGGGCGGCGACTCGTTGGACGAGATGCAATCGCGATTTGCCAGCCTGCGGCAGGCGCGCCTGCAGGACCTGCACATGGACAACATGGAACACGTCTTTTGGGATTAGCCGGAAATGACAACATCGACGAAAATCTTTCTGTACGGGCCGCCCGGGTGCGGCAAATCGACGCTTGGAAGGTTGCTGGCGGGGAAGTTAGGCCTTTCTTTTCTAGACCTGGACGCCGAGATCGTGCGCAACGCCGGCCAATCGATTCCGGAGATCATGGCTGCCCACGGCGAGTTGGCTTTTCGCGACCTCGAGACGGCGGCCCTCGAGACAGCGACGACTGGCGAAGCGGGCGTCATCGCGTTGGGCGGGGGCGCGCTGCTGCGAGACGAGAATCGCGCCCGGGCGGAAACCAGTGGGACGGTGGTATGTTTAGACGCCAACCTCGAAACGCTTTTATCCCGTTTGCATAGCGACGAGAATGGACGTCCGCTGCTGGCCGGCGATGTACGCGCCCGCCTGACCACATTGCTCGATCAGCGTCGCGCACACTATGCTTCATTCCCGCTGTACCTGGACACAGCACAACAGGACGCGCCCCAAAGCGTCTGGCAATTACAAATCGCCTTGGGGCGTTTCTGCGTCAGCGGCATGGGGCAACCCTACGATGTCGTTGTAGAAGTCGGCGGGCTCGGCCAGCTTGGCGAACTCCTACGTGAACGCCAACTTGACGGTCCTGTGGCCGTCGTCACCGAAAGCAACGTCGGGCCGCTGTACGCCGAACGGGCAGCCAATGCCTTGCGTAAGTCTGGTTACGAGACGAGTGTTGTTCGTGTGCCGGCCGGTGAAGCTGCTAAAAATATCGAGACCGTTATGACGATATGGCGCGGCCTCTTGCAAGGCGGGCTGGATCGTCGCAGTACCGTGGTCGCGTTGGGCGGCGGTGTGATTGGCGACATGGCCGGCTTTGCGGCGGCCTCGTTCATGCGAGGGATACGCTGGGTGGGCGTGCCCACCTCGCTGCTCTCGATGGTGGACGCCTCGTTGGGAGGCAAGACCGGGTTCGACCTGCCGGAGGGAAAGAATCTGGTCGGGGCATTCCACCCGCCCAGTCTGGTGCTGGCCGACCCGCAGCTTTTGTCCACGCTACCGGAAGCCGAACTCCGTTCCGGGTTGGCGGAAGTGGTCAAGCATGGCATCATCAGCGACCCGGGTTTGTTCGATTTATGCGCTGCCGGGTACGAGTCGGTCAAGGAGAATCTGGCCACCATCGTGCGACGAGCCATGGCCGTCAAAATCGCCATCATCGAAACAGACCCCTATGAACGCGGCATGCGTGCGGCACTCAATTTGGGCCACACCGTCGGGCATGCGGTGGAACTGGTCTCCGGCTTTCAGCTACGTCACGGAGAAGCGATTGCCATCGGCACAGTAGTCGAAGCGCGCCTGGCAGAACGGCTTGGGCTGGCTGTGGGTGGCCTGAGCGAGGAGCTTGGGGTGGCCCTTTCCGATCTAGGTTTGCCAACGCACATCCCGCCCGGTATGTCGCAGGAAGCTATTATCAACGCTATGAAGATGGACAAAAAAAAGGCGGCTGGCGTAGTCAAGTTTGCCCTACCCGTGAAGGTCGGGCAAGTGGAGGTGGGCGTGGCCATCGAGAATCTGAGCTTGGTTTTTGAACAGTAGTGTCCAGTACGCATCCAAAAAAGGAGCTTTCCCACTATGCCATCATCCATCCTAGTCTTGCACGGACCTAACCTTAATTTGCTTGGCACACGTGAGCCGGATGTTTATGGGCATGTAACTCTCGACGACATCAATACGCGCTTGGTCGAATATGGGCGTGAGTTGGGCGTCGAGGTACACTGCTTTCAATCCAACCATGAGGGCGCGCTGATTGATGCTCTGCACGAGGCTCGTACCGTCGACGCGGGTGTGGTCTTCAACCCCGGCGGTTATACTCATACATCCGTGGCGCTGCGCGACGCAATCGTCGCTATCGAGATTCCCGTCGTCGAAGTCCATCTATCCAACGTGTATGCGCGGGAGAAATTTCGTCATAAATCGCTGATCTCGGCTGTGTGTCGCGGCAAAATTTCCGGATTCGGCTGGCACTCCTATATGCTGGGGCTCAAGGCAGTGGTGGACACAATGTAAACTCACCAACGCATCGGGGGGAGCGGCGAGAACGGGGAGGTGGTTGGAGTGCGAAAGGCTTATCGTACGCAATGCCAAAATCATCACCAACGCATTTAATTCATTCACCCGTTTTCACAGGAACAGACGAAAGCGGCTCAATTTTCGGTAGGGGAGTTGACCGTGAGCCAGAATTTTTATTCTTGACTTTTTGATTAACTTAAGTATAATTAATAAAAACAAAGAGATGCGAGAGATGGCTGACCCCAAGCGGTCGCCCCTCTGGCAGAATACCAAAGAACGAAGTGGGTATCTGATTGATCGGCAGAAAAATATAGCAACGCTGCCCTATATTTCTGGCTCTACCACTGCCTGGTTTGACACAAGACACTCATCTTCCCAAGCGTATGTCGTACCAAGATTATCCCGAAGTCATCTGCAGGAAAATTTCAGCAGCCTACCAGCTTTGGCATTGCCACAAAATAGCGCAACTTACGTTACTGGCTCGGCGCAATCTTATGCGAAATTGTCAGACAGAAAAAAACTAATGACTACTCCAACAAATACCCCGACCATCCAACAAGCAATTGCCTCTTATCTGGACACTGTTAAGTTGGCGCGTAGTAAAAACACAGCGGATACGTATGGCTTTGCTATGCACGCCTTTGCAGCGTTCCTGGCTGACAACAAGATCGACGTGGCGACGACCTCCATTACCACCCTCTCGGAAGATTTTGTAGCCGGGTTTGCCATGGCGCTCAAACAAAATGCGCCGGCTACCGAACGTCTCTATTTGCAGGCTGCCATGGGATTCTACGAATTTCTGGCCGCAGAGAATCTTACTTCCCCCAACCTACCCCGTTTGAAGCTGCTTATTCGCCAGCGCGCACGGCGCCAGGGACAACGCTTACCGCAATTTCCGCGCGATTCCATCGAAAAGGTGCTGGAATATATCGAGTCGCTGCCCCCCTGCCCCACCGAGAGCGAGCGCCTGCGCGATTTACGCGATCGAGCTTTTTTGATCACACTGGCCGATACCGGTTTGCGCGTCCATGAGGCTTGCAGTCTGCGGCGCGGCGACATCGACTGGAACGAGGGCCGTGCTATCATTATCGGCAAAGGCGACAAACAAGCCGTAGTGCGCTTCTCCAGTCGCTCCATGAAGGCGATGCAGGCCTACCTTTCCGCTCGCGCCCAACTCGACGGCGGTTCTGGCCGTCCGCTGTCGTCGCTGCCCTTATTCGCGCGGCACGATAAAGGGGCGGGGAAAAAAGTTAAGGCGATGACAACGGCCACAGGGAGGAACATCGTCGATGAGCGAGTCCGCCAAGCGCTCGGCGACGAGTTCCAGGGGAAAATTACGCCCCATTCCTTTCGTCACTATTTTGTTACCACCGTCCTGCGCGCATCGGGGAATCTCAAGTTAGCGCAGGAGTTAGCGCGGCATGCAAATATTGCGGTTACGCAGCGCTATGCCCATATTTCCGATGATGAGCTGGACCAGGGCTATCACGAAATCTTCGAGAAGTAAACAAAAATATCCTTTGCACATCGACTGCAATGGAGTTGAAAAATGTTTTGTCGTTCGGGCAGCTTTTGAGGTATCCTTTTACCGGCCCGTTGTACTTCCGCGTTAGGTAACAATTATTTTGAGGAGAAAATCATGAAAAAAGTAATTGCATTGTTCTTTGTATTTCTTTTGGGGGCATCTTTTATCTTCCCGTCAGGCAAGGCTGCGGCTGGCAGCCCAATAGTCACTTGCACCATCAATCTCCTGGCGAACACACAGAACTGCAGCGGTTTATCTAATATCACCGTTATAGTACCGCCAGCGGGTGGCAAAACCGTCATCAAGTTGAACATGAACCCTGATGAGTATCTCCATGCGCGGTTCGAGATAACTTACAACACCACTCCCACTGGATGGACGGTTAACATTGGCGACTCTGCTACGAACGATGGCTGGGGCGGAGATGCAGGCACGCAGACCCGGGATGCAGAAATGCAAGTTCTGGGCACGTCTCTCTCGGTCTACGGCAGCGATCTCTACTCGCCTCCCGGAGGATTGTACGCATCCTTCAGCAACGTGGCAACCTCCGCATACCCGTTAATTATCGATGTGCAGACGGAGTACCTGAAATGGAGTGTTTATAGTTACAGTAGAGAAATCAGTTCGACTTGTAACAGTCCTGATTCCGAGTGCGCGCTTTTTGCCTTGGGGTATCCCAGTCTCCAGGTAGAAAGTGAGGGGCCGGTCAATGACGACCTGTATGCTGCCTTCAACCGCGTGATCAACGGGACGTATCGCGTTGGCAGCGGCGTGAGTCAGGTGAAAATAACCCTCGATAATGGAGACAGCGATCTAAAAAGTGGCCCCATGCTAGTCGACCATTAAAAACTATGTAATATTGACCGTCAGTTCTTTCCACAATACGATTAATGCCCGGTGACTGGGCACATCGTTCAAGAATACCTGCCGGGCAGTTTCCGGCGAAATTTTGGACGCCTGTTCTTGAAGCAGAGTGCGGGCTGTGTTTACAAAGGCCATCGTCCGAACGTCCTTACTGGCATGTAGTACACGGCAGCACGTCAGATAGACCCAAAACGGATCTTCGGAGCAACTAAGCAAATCGGTGTCCAGGTATTTTAAAATCTCTTTTACTTGCCTTTTGGCTTGGGCCTTCTTTCCACGGGCCAGTGCTACTTGCGCCGAGCCTGCCAATGATTCCATTGCGAGGGACAACTGGCCCAGTTCGCGGCGTAAGCCAACTGCCTGTTCGTAGGCGGCAGCGGCCTCGTCTAAACGGCCCAAGCCAAAAAGGGCATGGCCCAGATTGGTCAATGCACAAGCACGAATGCGTGGTTCGTCGGTTATTTCTGCCTGGCAGCAATATTCCCAGGCAGCCTGTTCGTCTCCCAATTGGTGGGAGATCAGCCCCAGCTTGGCAAGTACGGTACTGATTTCGTGGGGAAGACTGATTTCACGGTAAATCTGTAAGGCCTGCGTCACGTATGAACGGGCTTTGGCGAAATCGCCAAGACGGCGGGCTACTTCGCCAAGATTGTCCAATGCTGCGCTCTCGTTCCAGCGATCGCCAACCTCCCGGCTAATTTGAAGCGCCTGCTCGAAACAAGTCTGCGCGCCAGAATAATCTCCCAGGCTTTGGAGGCTGCTACCCAAATTGGCAAGCGACATCCCCTCGACCTGCCGGTCGCCAATTTCGCGACAAATATTCAGCGCTTGCTCGAACAGGGTCCGTGCTTGGGCATGATCGTTCTGGTGATAGACGAGGACCCAACCGATATTGTTCAGGGTGCGGGCTTCTGCGCGCCGTTCCCCCAGCGTACGACTTATCTGCAGGGCTTGCCCGAAATAAATACTTGCCTCGGCATAGACACCCCGATGCACTGCCAGATAGCCCAAACTATTAAGCGTCACTCCTTCGGCCATTTGATCGTTGATACGGCGGTTGATTTGCAAGGCCTGTTCCAGGTAAGACAGGGCGCCGGCATAATCTTGATAACAGTTCAGGAATACGCGGCTGAGTTCCCGCAAACTCTCAGCTTCGATATCAGGTAAATCTATTTGACGCGCGAGCGCTAAAGCTTGCTCAAATTGATGTCGTGCAGATTCGTACTCGGCCTGGCTGAATAGCACCTGTCCCCATTGCAAATGGCCTGAGGCTTCAACCTGTTTGGCATCAATTTTTCGAGCCAGTTCCACCGTTCTTTGGCTCATTTGAAGCGAGGCAAGGTGATCTCCCGTCGCGTCTGCGTAAGCCGAACGTCGTAGCGTCACTTGAACCCGGCACCGGTCGTCGTCGAGTATCTCTGCCAGGACATCCAAACTTTCCAGGTCCTGTTTCTGCGCTTCGCGTCGCCCTTGAAAGTGAAGAACCGCCTCACGTGCCATCAGTAAATCGTACTGATTTGTGTAGTCGCTCTCAGGCGTTAGTTCAAGGGCCCGGCTCAAGTGCTGCTCGCTCATTGTCAGTAGCCCGCGCTTGAGCAAGAATGGTTGCAGAATCAAGCTGAGGGTAATGAGAGCCATCTTCAAGCCCTGTTGGTACGCAATTTCCAATCCCGCCATCAAATTATTGAGTTCCAGGTCAAGAATCTCATCCGTAATAGGCTGTGCACTTAAAAACCGAACCCAATAATCCACCAAGCGCCTACGAGCTTCAGGGGTTGGCGCTTCAAGGCCGGCATAATCTGCAATCGTCTGATGCAGTGTATAGCGCCCCTCCTGCACGACTTCAACCAACCCATAATCCACTAACGTATCTACCACGGAAGCCACGACTCCGGCAACCGCCAGGGCAACTGCTTCTGAAAACGAGTTTGGCTTCGGGGGGAAAAGAGCCAAATCGCGTAGTGCCTGACGAGTGACTTTGTCCAACGCTGTGTCGCTGATGCCAATCAAGGCGTGCAGGGAGAGTGGCATGTCATAAGGCAATCCGGGGCGTTGTTCCAACGGAGATACTGGCCGAGCCAACAGTAAGCGCGTTTCCGTGTCATTCAACTGCGCCAGTGCGGCGCGAATGCGACGCAACTGTGATCCATGACTTTGCTGCCGCAAATGCCTGCCCATTAAAATCAGCGCGAGCGGCAACCCGCCCACCGCTTTTACCAACGTACGTGCTGCTTCTGGTTCCTGTTCCACTGCGCCGGGGGCCACTTGAGCCAGCAAAGCTACGCCATCCGAGGTCCCAATCTCCTGTATGTGGACGGTGTTTTCGCCGGCAAAATCGTCGGCCACGTTCACCAGGCGGGTCGTCAACAAATAAGCGCACTGATCTCCACCGACTTTGAAAGCCCAAGCCGCTTCACTTTGCCATGCGTCATCAATGATGAACAGCATGCGCCGGTTACTGATTGCTGCATGGATGGCCCAGGCTAGTTCAATGGGATTCATGCGCTCTTTGATGGGCACACGTAGCGCTGCTGCCCATCCACCCAACAAGGCCAACACATCCGGACGAGTTCCCAGCCCGGCCCAAAGGACTCCGTCCGGATAATAAGACAACAATTCCGGATCGTGGACCAATTCAATAGCCAGGGCCGTTTTCCCCACGCCTGGGAGGCCTTGCAACGCACACAAAATATTTTGGCCTGTTAGAAAGCGTTCTTTAATTACGTCGAAAACCCCTTCCCTGCCTACCAGGTGATGATTGGGCCGCGGAGGTGCCAAGAATGGCGCAGCGAACGTTGTGACCGCCGGGCGCAGTCGGGGCGCCGCCCTTTTAACCTGTGTCTTTTCCTCCCACTGCGCCAACAAATCAGCGAGCACATGAAAAGCCTTTTTTTGTTCTTTGAAATACGAGGAGCGTGAAACATACAGCTTCTTTGCAACAAAGTCAGGCGAGTGACCATGCACAAATTGTTCGTTCAGAATGATGTAAGACCGCCATTTTTTTGCCAATGGCGCAGGAATATCATCTTCCGGCTTAAGCGTATCAATCGCCTCATGCAAAACTTCACGCAGCGCCAACCCCCATCCGGCAGGTGTATCGGAGTAGCCAACAGATCGATGACGAGCATTGACCAATTGTGACATGGCCAAAGGCAGCGCTCCGAGCAGTTGCACAGAATTCCAACTTTTCAAAGCACGATGAACAGTATCCTTCGTTATTACCTTACCGGGAACACTCGGGAAAGTCATGTCAAATCATTCTGGGCTTTATAAAGAGTCTGTACCCAACCCATCCTCCTGAAAAGGAGACTTTTTGGAGACTCTGCCTGAAGGCCCGCGAATAGAATGGTGCAGATTATAACGCGACTTTTTTCGCTTAAAAGTTGTTTGGCAGTTATTTTATCTCGTTACTGGAAAAGGTTTTGCCATTATGCGTGAAAGACAGTCTGTTTTCTCCCTGGACCAATGCAATACATTGACTGATATTCTTCGGGAGAGGGCAATCAACCAGACTGACCAGGTAGCTTATATCTTCCTCCCAGACGGGGAAACGGAGGAGGGCAACCTGACCTATGGAGAATTAGACCGGCGCGCGCGCGCCATTGCAGTTACCCTCCGAAAAGGCGTTGACCGGCCTGGGAAACGCGTTCTCTTGCTGTATCCGCCTGGGTTGGAGTATATCTGCGCTTTTTGGGGATGCTTATATGCCGGGATGGTGGCCGTTCCCTGTTACCCGCCTCGTATCAACCGCCCTGACCCACGTTTACAGACCATCGCGCAAGATTCTCAGGCTCAAATCGCTCTGACGACGCCAAATATCCTTTCCAGCATGGAGCCAAGGCTGGCAAATACGCCGGACTTGGCTGCCCTGGACTGGCTGGCTACCGATGCGATCAGCCTCGAACAAGCCGAAAAATGGGAGTCCCCAAGAACAGACAAGGATACACTTGCGTTTCTTCAGTATACATCCGGGTCGACGGCCCAACCCAAGGGGGTTATGGTCAGTCACGGGAATCTCCTTCATAACTTGCAACAAATCCATGATTTCTTTGGTATGAATTCCCGATCGCGGGGCGTGATCTGGTTGCCGCCCTATCACGATATGGGCCTGATCGGCGGTCTGCTTGAGACGCTTTATGCCGGTGTTTCGACGGTTGTTATGCCCCCGACGGCTTTTCTGCAAAAACCGATTCGCTGGTTGCAGGCAATCTCCCGCTACCAGGCGACCATCAGCGGCGGCCCCAATTTTGCATACGAACTCTGTACACAAAAGATCACAGACGAACAGAAAAAAGGCCTGGATTTGAGCCGTTGGGAAGTGGCGTTTACAGGCGCCGAGCCAATCCACAAACAGGCCCTGGAACGTTTTGCCGCGATGTTTGCGCCGTGCGGTTTGCGGCGCGAAAGCTTGTTTGCCTGTTATGGCTTGGCCGAAGCCACATTGATCGTTTCTGGAAGCAGGAAAGGAAAGGAGCCGACGGCCCACATGTTCGCTGCGGACGACCTGGCGCAAAGTCGAGCCGTGCTGGCGCTCGCCAAAGACGAGAATCCGCGCGAGTTGGTTTCCTGTGGAACGCCGGCCCCTGACCAGCAACTCGTGATTGTCGACCCGCAAACTGCTCGCCGCTGCCCGGAGAATCGGGTTGGCGAAATCTGGTTAACGGGGCCAAGCGTCACGCAGGGGTACTGGAATCAGCCGGAGGAAACGGCTAAGGTTTTTCAGGCGCAGTTGGCGGGGAGTAAGAGGGCCTTCCTGCGTACGGGTGACCTGGGCTTCCTACACGCTGGTGAAGTCTATCTCGTCGGTCGCGCCAAGGATTTGATCATCATTCGCGGGCGCAACCATTATCCGCAAGACATCGAACTCACCGCAGAAAGTAGTTATCCGGGCTTACCGGCCAGCAGCGGTGCGGCTTTTTCTGTGGACATCGATGGAGAGGAAAAGCTGGTCGTCGTCCAAGAATTGGATCGCCACACGAAACAGGAAGATACGCCGGCGATTATCGCAGCCATCCGGCAGGCAATTGCCGAACAACATGAGGTGCAGGCTTATGCGGTGGTGCTGATCCGGGTTGGCACTATCCCGAGGACATCCAGCTTCAAAATCCGGCGGCAGGCCTGCCGTGGTCAATTCCTGGACAAGACTCTGGTCATCGTTGCCAGCAGCACGTTGGATACAGAGGTAACCACCGAAGAAACGTCGCCCGAACTCTCACTCGAATCCATTCTGGAACTAGCGCCCGAAGCGCGCAAAGCGCACTTGGAAGCCTATCTGCACAAGCGCATAGCGCAAGTGCTGAGCATTTCTCCGGCTCACCTGGACAAACAGCAACCCATCAGCAGTCTGGGGCTCGACTCGCTGATGGCTGTTCAGTTACAACATGCGGTGGAAAATGAGTTGGGGGTGAATCTGCCAATGGCTAGTTTTTTGGAAGATTCCACCATTGCCGAATTAGCCTCCGTGCTCTTGCAGGCGCAAACTGACCCAACCGGCGAGACAACAAATATTACGCCCGGCAACCCTGCGGACCTGTATCCGCTTTCGCCGGGACAGCGGGCGCTTTGGTTTCTCCATCAGTTGGCTCCGAAAAGCGCCGCCTATCACATTGTGAATGCGGTGAAATTGCCCATGCAAGTGGATGCGCAAGCGCTGGAACGGGCTTTTCAGGCCCTCGTAATGCGCCATCCCACGCTGCGCACGAGTTTTGTGACGGTGCAGAATGAGCCGTGGCAACAAGTTTACTCACAAGCCACGGTGAACTTCCAAGTGGAAGACGCGTCTGAATGGGACGAAGCGCAACTCAAAGCGCGCTTGACCGAACTGGCGCACCAACCCTTTGATCTGACGACTGGCCCACTGCTACGAGTCTGCCTGTTCGTGCGCGGCCCCCAGGAATATGTTTTGCTGTTGGCGCTGCATCATATCATCTCTGATCTCTGGTCGATGTCTGTACTGCTGCAAGAATTGGGGGAACTCTACCGCGCGGAAGCGCTGCACATCCCTGCAGCGCTTCCACCTTTGCCATTGCAATATGCAGACTACGTTCATTGGCAGTCCGACATGCTGGCCGGCAAACGCGGAGAGCAATTATGGAACTATTGGCGTCAGCAACTTGGTGGCGAAATTCCAATGCTCAATCTGCCTATAGACCACCCCCGCCCTGCTGTACAGACCTATCGCGGCGCAGCCCATGCTTTCACGTTAAACAAAAAACTGAGTCGCCAATTGAAAGCGCTGGCTCAGACGGAGAAGGTCACGTTATACACGCTGCTCCTGGCAGCTTTTCAAGTCTGGATGCATCGTCTCTCAGGCCAGGACGACATCTGGGTTGGATCGCCGACGATGGGCAGAACCCATGCCGGCTTGACGGGTCTGGTGGGGTATTTCGTCAATCCCATCGTGTTGCGTACTGACCTTGCGGGGAATCCCCCTTTTCGTGCGCTTCTCGGGCGGACGCATGCAACCATTTTGGCGGCGCTCTCCCACCAGGATTATCCCTTTGTTATGTTGGTCGAGCGCCTACAGCCGCAACGAGATTTGAGCCGTTCGCCGCTATTCCAGGTGGCATTTGCCATGCAGAAAGCCCCTTTGGATCACGGCCAAAACCTGACGGATTTCGCGTTGAGCAAAGAAGGTGCCCAGGTCACGGTTGGCGGCCTGACCTTGGAGGCAATGGCCTTGCCGCAGCAGATTGCCCAATTCGACCTGACGTTATTGATGGGTGAACAAGATGAAAATCTGTCGGCCTCGCTGCAATACAACACAGATTTGTTTGACGCGACGACAATTGCGCGGTTGGTAGCCGGCTTTCAAACTCTGCTGGAAGGTGTATCCGCCAACCCGGCGCAGCCACTATCCAAGCTGCCGCTTCTCCCCGAAACCGAAGAACGACGCCTGCTCGAAGTCTGGAATGACACACGCAAAGAACGTTCAGGCGAACAGAGCATCCAGAGTCTGTTCGAGGCCCAGGTGGAACGCACGCCAGACGCGGTCGCCGTGCTTCTTCCCACGTCCACCGGAGAAAACGCTATTACCTACCGTGAATTAAATCGACGAGCGAATCAAGTTGCCTATCGCTTGACGAAATTGGGCGTCGGGCCCGACGTGCTGGTAGGTCTCTACATGGAACGCTCGCTGGAGATGGTAGTCAGCCTGTTGGGGATTCTCAAAGTGGGCGGCGCTTACCTCCCCCTGGACCCGGCCTACCCACAAGAACGCCTGACGTACATGCTTGAAACAGTCGGTGACCAAATGAAAGTGCTGCTCACCCAACAATCGTTGGCATCTCGGCTTCCACCAAACGTTGCCACAGTCCTTTGCCTGGATTCGGATTGGGCGGAGATCGCACAGGAATACGATTGCAATCCCATCACGGGTGCCAGCCCGGAGAATCTGGCCTATCTGATTTTTACTTCCGGTTCCACCGGAAAACCAAAAGGCGTTCTGATAACCGCAAAAGGGCTGTTGAATTTGTGTTTGTGGTATCAGGCACACTGCCCGATTACCGACGAATCGCGCGTCTTGTTGGTGTTGTCATTCAGCTTCGATGCCTGCTACAAAAATATCTTTACCCCGCTCATCGCGGGTGGACGGCTGGTTCTGGCCCCTTCGGGTTTTTACGACGCGGTCAAACTGGTCGATGTGATCGAAAGCCAGGGAATCACGACGATCAATGCCACTCCCAGTATGATCCAGCCGGTCATCGAACTGGCGAGAAAATCGGACTACCGGAGTCTGTCCAGTTTGAGATATCTTGGGCTGGGAGGCGAAGCCCTGCATCTGGCTCCCCTGCGGTCGTGGCTGAACAGCCCACGCTGTCGGTGCGCTTTGCACAACATTTACGGCCCCACCGAATGCACCGACATCTCCACCAGCTATCACATCTTGCCAGACAAGCTGGATGCGCTGGAGACCGTCTCCATTGGCGCTCCCATCGACAACATGCGCGCTTATGTGCTCGACCGGCAGAACAACTGTCAGCCTATCGGTGTAACCGGGGAGTTGTGCCTCTCCGGTGACGGATTGGCCCGTGGCTACTTGAAGCAACCCGGCATAACCGCGGAAAAATTTATTGAGCATCCATTTATTCCTGGCGAGCGCCTCTATCGCACGGGAGATCAAGCGCGTTGGCTGCCGGACGGCAACCTCGAGTTTCTTGGACGTATGGATCACCAGGTCAAAGTACGCGGATTCCGCATCGAGTTGGGAGAGATCGAATCTGCCCTGCGCCAGCATCCAGCCATAGACGAGGCGCTGGTTGTGGCGCGGGGGGCAAAATCAGGCGCTGGACCTCAACAACTGATTGCCTACTTGATAAGCCCGCCGCCCGCGCCATCGATCAGCGATTTACGGAATTTTCTCAAGACCTCTTTGCCCGAATATATGCTCCCAGCTTATTTTGTTTTTTTGGAGCACTTCCCTCTAACTCCCAGTGGGAAAGTGGACCAACAGGCCTTGCCCGCCCCGCAGGATTTTCACCCGGCGATGGAGACGGCCTACGCCGCGCCGCAGAACGAATTGGAGCAGCAAATTGTCGCTATCTGGCAGGAAGCGCTGAAGGTGGAACGAGTCGGCGTAAATGATAATTTCTTCGACCTCGGCGGGCATTCTTTGAGCATGACACAAGTCCACATCCGATTGCAAGAAGCACTCTGCAGAGAGATCAATCTGGTGGATTTGTTCCGGTATCCAACGGTAGGCGCTTTGACCCAATATCTGAGTCAGGCAGCCGGCTCGTCACAGAATGCCCCTGAGCAGGAATTTATGGAGACACCCCTCATGGAGGGTAGACAGCGGCTGCGCCAACAATTTGAACGCAGACAACGTGGAGATGAATCGTGAATGATACTGTTTCGGCTGGCCCGTTGAACGGCCTGGAGCTTGCCGTGATCGGCATGGCGGGCCGTTTTCCGGGGGCGCCCAACATAGAGACTTTTTGGGACAACTTGAAAAACGGCATCGAATCGATTTCGTTCTTCTCCGAGGAGGAACTCAAAGCTTCCGGCATCCAAACTGCCTTGCTCGATGATCCGCATTACGTTCGGGCAAACGGAATCCTGGACGATATCGCAGGCTTTGATGCAGCCTTCTTTGGTTATACCCCTCGTGAAGCCGAGATCATGGACCCGCAGCAACGCCTGTTTCTCGAAACGGCCTGGGAAGCTTTGGAACGGGCAGGCTATGGCGCAGAGCGAAATCGTGGGCTGGTGGGGTTGTACGCCGGGGCGGGACTCAACACCTATTTGCTCAACCATCTTCGGCCTCATCGGGAACTGGTCGAAACAATCGGCGATGCGCAGATCGTTGTCAACAACGATAAGGATTTTCTTTCTACGCGCGTTTCCTACAAATTAAACTTGCGCGGACCGAGCCTCACCGTCCAGACGGCCTGTTCCACCTCCCTGGTTGCCATCCATTTGGCGAGTCAGGGATTGCTCAGCGGCGAATGTGACATGGCCCTGGCAGGCGGGGTGGCGATCCGTTCACCCCACAAAGCTGGTTATCTGTACCAGGAAGGCGGGATCGGTTCCCCGGACGGCCACTGCCGCGCCTTCGATGTCGATTCAAATGGGACAACTTTCGGCAATGGCGTCGGTGTCGTCGTACTGAAACGGCTGGCGGATGCATTGGAAGACGGCGACACCATTCACGCTGTTATCAAAGGTTCGGCCATCAATAACGATGGCGCTCTCAAAGTGGGGTATACCGCCCCCAGCATCGAAGGGCAGGCGCAGGTCATCCAGGCTGCTCAGGCCGTGGCTGGGGTCGAACCGGAGAGCATTGGCTATATCGAAACTCACGGCACGGGTACCGCACTCGGCGACCCCATCGAAATGGCTGCGCTATCTCAGGCGTTCCAAGCCCATACCAGCAAACGAAGCTTTTGCGCAATCGGAGCAGTCAAGACCAACATTGGTCATCTGGACGCCGCTGCGGGAGTTGCGGGTTTCATCAAGACCGTCCTGACACTCGAACACCAACAAATGCCTCCCAGCCTGCACTTCCAGACCCCCAACCCCAAGATCGACTTCCCCAACAGCCCTTTCTTCGTCAACACCCACCTCAGCGACTGGCTCCCCAACAACGGCTCTCCCCGCCGCGCCGGTGTCAGCTCTTTCGGCGTCGGCGGCACCAACGCCCACATCGTCCTCGAAGAAGCGCCTCCCCCGGAAAACTCCCCCGCTCCCCAACGCCCCTGGCAGGTGCTGCCTCTCTCCGCCAAAACCGCCACCGCCCTGGAGACCACCACCGCCCGCCTGGCTGCCCACCTGCAACAACACCCCCACCTGAACCTGGCCGACATCGCCTACACCCTGCAACTCGGTCGCACGCCCTTCCGCCAGCGCCGCCTGCTCGTCTGCCGCGACGTCAACGAGGCCCTGGACATCCTCCAGTCCAAAGATCCCAGCCGCCTGCTGGAGGCAGTCGATACCCAGGAACCCCGTCCCCGTCCGATCGCCTTCCTGTTCCCCGGCCAGGGCGCCCAGCACATCAACATGGCCCGCGAACTCTACGATGGCGAAACATCCTTCCGCGGCGTCGTAGACCACTGCGCCGAATTGCTGCGCCCTTCCCTGGGTCTCGACCTGCGCAACGTGCTCTACCCCGCTCCTGATCAGGCGGACTCCGCCACCCAACAATTGACCCGCACCGCCCTGGCCCAACCGGCGCTCTTCGTCATCGAATACGCCCTGACCCAGCTATGGATGAGTTGGGGTATCCAGCCTCAAGCTCTGCTTGGGCACAGCATCGGCGAGTATGTGGCTGCCTGCCTGGCAGGCGTTTTTTCCCTGGACGACGCCTTGCGTCTGGTGGCCGTTCGCGGACAATTGATGCAGCGTCAGCCGGCAGGCGCCATGTTGGCCGTGCCCCTCCCGGAAGAGCAACTCCGCCCCCGGCTGGACGGCCATCCGGCGCTCGACCTGGCTGCCGTCAACGCGCCGGAGCAGTGCGTCGTCTCCGGCCCGCGGGCTGCCCTGGAGACCTGGCAGGCGCAACTGGCCGAGAGCGGTGTAGAAGGTCGTTGGCTGCGCACGTCGCATGCCTTCCACTCGGCTCAAATGGAATCTGTGCTGGCGCCTTTCGTCGAGCAGATGCGCGGGATCGCCTTGCATCCACCGCAGATTCCCTATCTCTCCAACCTGAGCGGCACCTGGATCACGGCCGAGGAGGCCACCGATCCGAATTACTGGGGACGGCATTTGCGCGCCACAGTGCGCTTTGCCGACGGCCTGCGGGCTTTGCTGGAGGACCCGCAGCGGGTGCTGGTGGAGGTCGGGCCGGGCACGAGCCTGGGTACGCTGGCCCGGCGGCGCCCGGAGCGGCAGACGGGGCAGGTGGTGTTGAACTCGCTGCGGCATCCGCAGCAGCCGGGCTCGGACACGGCTTGCATACTGGAAACGTTGGGCAGACTATGGCTGGCGGGCGTGGAGGTGCCCTGGCAGCGGCTCCATGCAGGCGAGCAGCGTCATCGGGTGCCCTTGCCTACCTATCCCTTCGAACACCAACGCTTCTGGATCGAGGC
>JBJKRF010000064.1:0-23072 GCA_046704785.1 Anaerolineales bacterium
ATCTTTATATGTGCATTTATTGGGGTTGTAGTGTTAGTGACCTCCTATAGTGCTTTTGTGGGGGTCTCCGCGCCCCCCCCCCCCCCCCACATCCCCCTATCTATCTCCCCCACGGAAAATCGAAAAAGTGGGGCTTGAACCCATTCTCGTGTGCTAGAATCAGGGCCTCCCAAGTTGGGAGGCCCTGACTGTGATCATACACGCTCAATACCGCCCGAAATATTATGCCCTATGGGTACAACGCCGCCTATGAAAATCACGCCCACCAACCCACTCGACCTGAACGAACTCAGGCACGTTGTGCAGGTTTGTTTCCCCCAAGATGCCTGGCCCCTGCTGGACCTGATCGCCGTATTAACATTTCCGGGGGTCATACGCCTCAAGGCTGTGGAAGAGGAGCGCATGATCGGATTCGTGGCCGGCGACCCGCGCAAAACCGAGGGCTTATCGTGGATCGCCATCATCGGCGTCCTGCCGGAATTCCGGCAGCGGGGAATCGGTCGGGCGCTGTTGAAAGCCTGCGAGCAGAATCTACCCACCCGCCGCATCCGCCTGTCAGTGCGTGAGTCCAACCTGGCAGCCATCCAGATGTACCAGACAGCCGGGTATTACACGATTGATCGCTGGGAACACTATTATAACGATGGGGGCGATGCCATTATCATGGAAAAAATCCACCGGGTCTGAACATTCGCCAAGACCACGCCACCCGCAGCGCCCGCGTTTGATATAATTCAGCCCATGCAGCCATCCTTGTCAGCACCGCAGCGGATCGATACGCCCGCCGAACTGACGAAACTCGTCGAGGCGTTAAAAGGCCAGCCCAGCCTCGCCGTAGACACCGAGGCAAATTCTCTATACGTCTATCGCGAGCAGGTCTGCCTGATCCAGTTTTCCACGCCACAAAATGACTACATTGTTGACCCATTGGCCCTCGACGGTCTTTCGCCGCTGGCGGCCCTCTTCGCTGCTGACTCCATTCAGAAAGTCTTCCATGCTGCGGAATACGACCTGCTTGGCCTGCATCGTGACTTTGATTTTTCCTTCGCCAACCTGTTCGACACAATGATTGCCACCCGCACTCTGGGCTATAAAGCCGTTGGATTGGGCGACCTGCTGGCCGACAAATTTGGGGTCAAGGTCGACAAACATTACCAGCGGGCCGACTGGGGACGTCGCCCGCTCCCCGATGATTTGATCGATTACGCGCGCCTGGATACACACTACCTGCTCTCGCTGCGGGATGCGTTGGAGCAGGAACTCAAAAACGCCGGACGTTGGGAACTGGCCCAGGAGGATTTCCACCGCTCGTGCTTTGTCAATGGAAATAACCACCAGCGCGCCTCGCGGGAGCGTTGGGAGCGCATCGACCACCGCCAGGAACTGAGCCCCCGCCAACAAACCGTGCTGAACGAATTATGTGTATGCCGCGAGGAAATTGCCGAACAGGTCAACCGCCCGCTCTTCAAGGTCATGGACGACCGCCTGTTGCTGCGTGTGGCAAGCGGCCTGCCAGAAACGCCCCAAGAACTCAAAACAGCCGGACTCTCTGAACGACAGTTGCAGCGTTTTGGAGCAGCCCTGCTGGCAGCCGTCCAACGTGGAAAGCATGCGCGCCTCGTCCAGGCAACGGAAATTGCGCGACCCTCCAGCACCATGCTCAACCGCCTGCATCGCCTGAAAGCCTGGCGCAAGCGCCGTGCGAAAGACATGGAAGTCGAGTCCGATGTAATTCTGCCGCGCGTCTATGTGCATACCATCGCAGAACAAAACCCGCGTTCGGCGGAGGCGCTCGCCCACATTATGGCCGATACGCCCTGGCGCTTCGCCCACTTCGGCCAGGAAATCCTGAAAATCTTGAACACCAAAAGTGCAGCAAACGACTGACAGACTCGTTGCCCCTGTTTATCCCAATCCGGCGAACAAGGAGAAGGCATGCAAATCCATTTTCATGGCGCGGCGCAGACCGTTACAGGGTCGATGCACTTGCTGCAAATCAACGGAAAAAAACTACTGCTCGAGTGCGGGCTGTATCAGGGCCCACGCCGGGAAACCTACGAACGCAACCGTTCCTTCCCCTTCGACCCAAAAACGATCGACGCGGTCATCCTGTCGCACGCGCACATCGACCATAGCGGGAACCTGCCTCACCTGATCAAGCACGGCTACGAGGGATTCATCTACGCCACTCCGGCCAGTTCCCATTTAAGCGACGTGATGCTGCGCGATTCCGGCCACATCCAGGAAGCCGACGCCGAATTCGTCAACAAACACCGCACCAAGCGCGGAGAGGCGCCCATCGAGCCGCTTTACACGCAGCAAGACGCCGAACGGGTCAAGCAGCACTTTCAAGATGTGCCCTATGGGCAACTCTTCTCCCCCGTCGAAGGCGTCACTGCCCGCTTTGTGGACGCGGGACATATTCTCGGCTCGGCAGCCGTCGATCTGCGGTTGGAGGAAAAGGGACGAAAGGTGCACCTGTGGTTTTCCGGTGACATCGGACGGCGCAACCTGCCCATTCTGCGCGATCCCGTCCTACCCGAATCCGCCGACTACCTGCTGATGGAATGCACCTACGGCGACAAGCCCCACCGTGACCCGCAGGCCGCCTTTGAGGAATTCCGCGAGGTAGTCCGGCGCACGGTCGCGCGCGGTGGCAAGGTCATCGTGCCATCGTTTGCGGTAGGTCGCACACAGGAACTGGTCTACAACTTGAACAAGATGATGGAAGACGGCGACGTGCCTCGCGTGCCGGTCTATGTGGATAGTCCGCTGGCCGTGCACGCTACGGAGGTTTTTCAGCAATTTCCGGATTGTTACGACAAGGAAACCCTGGAGCTCGAGCGCGTGGAGCATCACCCGGCCCTGAAGTTCGACG
This sequence comes from Anaerolineales bacterium, assembly GCA_046704785.1. Taxonomy (GTDB): domain Bacteria; phylum Chloroflexota; class Anaerolineae; order Anaerolineales; family Villigracilaceae; genus JBJKRF01. Next base: position 2,879 of record JBJKRF010000064.1, read on the forward strand.
GCCTGACCTACATCCACAGCGTGGACGAGTCGAAGGCGCTTAACGAGCGCAAGGAACCCATGATCATCATTTCTGCCTCGGGCATGGCCGAAACCGGACGCATTCTGCACCATTTGAAGAACAACATCGAGAATCCCAAAAACACCATCCTGATCGTCTCCTGGCAGGCACCTAATACCTTGGGACGCCGCCTGGCCGAGCGCGAGGAACATGTCAAGATCTTCGGCGAGCTATACCACCGCAAGGCCGAGGTGGAAACGATTGGTGGGCTTTCGGCTCACGCCGGGCAGGTCCTGCTGGAAGAGTACGCCCTGCGGGTGAAGACCTCGGCAAAGAAAGTCTTCCTGGTGCACGGCGAGCCGAAACCGGCGCAAGCACTCACCGAACGGCTGGAATCCCACGGTATGCGCGATATTTTCTACCCGCGCCTGCACACCAGCTTGGAACTGTAGCCATCGGGCAAAGAATTGCGTTTACAGATTACGGCGAAAAGCAGTATAATACCGCCCGCCACTGGAGAGGTGCCAGAGTGGTTGAATGGGACGGTCTCGAAAACCGTTGTAGGCGTCAGTCTACCGTGGGTTCGAATCCCACCCTCTCCGCTCAGAACCCCGCGCGTTTATGCGGGGTTCTTTGTTTATATGTGGATGATCACCTATCTTCTTTTCTCTCGAAACTTTAAGGTGACAAATCCGGTCATTATGCTATAATTCTAGCAGAACATTTATTCTAATGAAATCGGGAATCGGAGGCGTATCCATGAGCGAACAGGTCAAGGTGTTGGTGGGCACTCGAAAAGGTGGATTCATCTTCACGAGCGACGCCACCCGCAAAAAGTGGCAGAAAAGCGACATCCAGTTCAAGAGTTGGAACGTGATGCACATCCAGATGGACCCACGCGATCAACGCCTGCACGCAGCGATAGATCACTTCGTCTACGGGCCGACCACACATTACTCGGATGATCTGGGGACGACCTGGATACAGGCCGAGCAAGTGCCGATGTTGGCACGTCCGTCGAAGTCGGGGCGGCCACCCAGCACGGTGGAAGAGGCCTTCCGCTCGGAGTCCGGTGAGAACATCACCTCCAATCCTGAAAAGATGATCAAAGTCTGGAACATCACGCCTGGGCGCGTCGATGAACCGAATGTCCTGTACGCCGGCGCGCAGCCCGCCTCCTTGTTTGTCTCGAGGGACCGCGGCGCGACATGGACTTTGAACGAGGCGCTGTACGACCATCCGCACCGCGGCAACTGGGGGCCGGGCGCCGGCGGCCTGTGCCTGCATACCATCCTGCTGGATCCGTCAAATGCGAAGCGGATGTACATCGCCATCTCTGCCGCGGGCTGTTATCGCACGGACGACGGCGGGCAGACCTGGGCGCCTTTCAACAAAAACGTGCACGCCTGCTTCAGGCCAGACGAGTTTCCCGAATATGGACAGTGTGTTCACAAGATGGACCTGCATCCTGCCAACCCGCAGGTGCTCTTCCAACAGAACCACTGTGGCGTATATCGCAGCGACAACGCCGGTGAAGACTGGGTCGACATCGGGAAAGGCAAACTGCCGGCCAAATTCGGCTTTCCGATCGCGGTCGATCCGAACGATCCAAAGACGATCTACATCGTGCTCGAGGAAAGCGACGAGTTTCGCATGAGCGTGGACGGAAAGTTTTCAGTCTGGCGCAGCAGGGACGCCGGCGAGTCCTGGCAGCGTTTGAGCAAGGGCTTGCCCGAGCAGGCGCACCTGGTCGTGTTGCGTGAAGCCATGGCAACCGATTCCCTCGACGCCACCGGGGTGTACGCCGGCACCGACACCGGCCAGTTGTTCTACAGCCGCGACGGCGGCGAAAATTGGGAATTGATGGCCGACTACCTGCCGCCAATTCAGTCGGTGGAGGTAGCGGTGCTATAACCCGAAATCAACGGGATCAAAACAGACTTATGAGTGTGGGCAGCACCAAGCACTGCCCACACTCCGTCTTTTGGGGGCAGTCGTTTTTTCAAGGCAGGGGATTCTTCTTGGCCCAGTCATCGCCCAGCAGAATGACCAGATCGGCCTGGGGGTCTTTGGCGTTCGAATAGATGATCTGTGAACTCGACGTAAAGTTGAATAGCTGTTGCAGATATTTCAAGCTATACGGAAGTCCACGTGAGGCCACCACGCGAGTCACGCTGCTATGTTGGCTGGCCGTGCCTTCATGAACCACGGTAAACCCCAGCGAGCGGAAATACGCCGCAGTCTTATCGGTCAGGTCGGCGGTGTGTGAGCCGTTCAGCAAGCTGATGGTGGGATTCTCCTGTCCCATCAAATCGAGCAAGCTGCCTTTGGCCAGGGGGCCCGGCGCGTCTTCACCCAGAAAAATCTGGTCACGCAACTCACGGATTTTCCCCGGGATGGGCTGCAAAATCGACAAGGCTTGTCCGTTTTGGACAACCATGCCCAGCGAAGCCATGCTGTAATCAATCACAACCTGCTGGATGTCGTTGCGTGGAATCTGGTCGACCAGCATGGTCAGCCGCAGGACATCCTCCAGGCTGAGATTGGTGCGCACGCCACCCTGCAAGGATTGGTACATTTGCGGCGCACGCGCCATCATCGTCGGAAAGTTGGCCGGTGACAGCAGCTTGTCACGCACCGCCATGATGACCAGTTGTTGTCGCCGCGAACGGTCGATGTCGCCATCCTTGGTGTGACGGTTGCGCGCGAAGGCTAGCGCTTTCATCCCATCCAGGTGGTGCGGGCCCGCCGAAAGGATGAACACGTTTCCCGGCCCCAGCGGATCGAGCCGAATCTTCTTGGGCACGTTTACATCGATTCCCCCGATAGCGTCAATAAAATCGACGAAGGTATAAAAGTCGATCTGGGCATAATACTGGATGGGAACGCCCAGTAGTTGCTCCACGGTCTTCACCGCCAGCGCCGGCCCGCCGCCGGGCAGCTTGTAGCTCTCACCCAGGAAATACGCCGTGTTGATCTTGTTATAGCCGAATCCGGGCACGTCCACCCACAGGTCACGTGGAATCGAGATTATGGCCGCAGTCTTGGCCTGCGGATCGATAGTGAACAGAATCATCGAATCGGTGCGCGACGGCCCGTTGCGGTCCGCCGACCAATCGCCATAGTCCAGCCCCATGATCAGAATCGAAACGCGGCTGGCGCCGTCCCAGGCGGGTGGCAAGGCGTCGGCGGGGGCCGGCACTGTGGGCGTCTGGGCGGGAGCATCTGGCGAAGGGGTGCTGTCAGGCACCGAAATGGGCACACTGGCCAGGGGCGTCACCCGCCAGGTCGTCGCAAAGAAAAAGGCCAGCCGCAGGGCTCCCGCAAAAAGCAGGATTCCCAACAGGCCGAGGATGATCCAGCGAAGAAAAGGTTTGAAAGTCAAGCGTTTCACGTTATCCAGTCGTTCAAGGTTTCATGCCAGCAAATGCGATTGGTAGTTTTCCGCGAACAGGCCCGGCTGCCCGCCGGTGTTCCAGAACAGGACCGTCTCGTCTGGCTTGAACGTCCCCTTGCGGATCAGGTCGATCAGCCCGGCAGCGGCGCGGCCAGTGTAGACGGGATCGAGCAACAGGCCTTCATACCGCGCAAAAAGATGGATCGCTTCGCGCTCTCCCGCGCCGAAGACCCCGTAGCCGGCCTTGCAGTAGTCGGCATTCGCCAGCACCTCGGCGGGCGCGAACGTAATTCGCTCCCCCAGCTTTTCGCTGGCTGCGGAGGCCAACGCCGACACGTGGGATTTCAGCCAGGTTTTGGATTCGTCGATACTGATTCCCAGCACCCGGCCCGTATAGCCAAAGAGTCGCTGGCCGAGCACCAGCCCGGCGTGCGTCCCGCCGGAAGACGTACCAAACACCACCCAGTCGGCCTGTAAGCCCTGTTGGAGCACCTCCTGCAGTGCGAAGGCGTAGGCCAGCGCCCCGGTCGGACTGCTGCCGCCGTAGGGCACCAGGTAGGGGTTACGCCCCGATTGCTTTGCCGTTTCGAACGTTTTCTGCAACACGCGCTCCCGATTCCTCTTGTCGGGCACCCAAACGACCTGCGCGCCGAAGAGTTCGTCCAGCAAGGTATTGGCCGTCGGCGCGGCAGGCTTCTTCCCGGTCAGCACCAACGTGCAGTCGAAGCCGAATTTTGCCGCCGCAGCAGCCGTCTGGCGGCAATGGTTGGACTGTATCGCGCCCGCCGAGAGCAACATTTTGGCTCCGTTGGCCTGCGCCTCGGCCACCAGGAACTCCAGTTTGCGTGTCTTGTTGCCGCCGAACGCCAATCCGGTCTGGTCATCGCGTTTGACGAGCAAGCGCGGCCCGCCGAGCAGCGCCGACAGGCGCGGGAGGTCTTCGATGGGTGTGGGTAAATGGGCAAAGTGTAATCGCGGGATGGCTTTCATCGTTTCTCCATGAATCTTACGTCAGAGCACGCTGCGTACGCAGCCGGCCCCTGGAACGCATCAACGCCAGCGCCTTCGGCATCACCTGCATATACAGCACATAGCCCAGGCGGTTCGGAACGAAATCCCAGGCGCCCAAGGTGCGCACCACCTTTCCACCCAGGCCCTCCTTGAAGCGAAACACGCCCCACAGGCTGTCCTGCGTGTCGAACACGTCCGGCGCGCCCCACAAATCGTAGCAGCGGCACCCGCGCGCGCGCGCCCACTTCATCGCCTCCCACTGCAGCAAATAATTCGGCATCTTCTCGCGCTGCGCCTCCCGGCTCATGCCGTAGACATAATAGGCCCGCCCGGCAAACGCAAACAAAAACACCGCCGCCAGCACCTCGCCTTGCGCCTCGGCGATCAACGGTTCGGCCATGCCTGCGAACTGCGACCAAACCGTCCAGTAATACGACTCGTCGCGGATGGCGAACCCGTCCCGCAGGCTGGTCTCGGCGTACATCGTGTACAACAGGGGCCAGTCCGCTTCGTTTCCCACGCGCACCGTGACGCCTTTCTTCGCAGCCAGACGGACGTTGTAACGTGTCTTTTGCTTCATACGCGCCAGCATCTCTTCTTCGGATGCAGACACGTCGAGCATGACCGTGTTACGGAATTGGATCTGCTCTGGGGAGAATCGCCACCCCCGCGCAGACAACCCCTCACGGACGGCCTCGCCGTCTGCTTCCGTCCGATCATCCTCCGCGCCGGGAACGCCCGTTCCCAACACCACGTCCGGGTCGAGTTTCAGAAAGATGGCTCTGCGCCGGCGCGCAAAAGCCTGCAAATCGTCGAGCACACGCTCGCGCAAGGGCGCATCGCTCCAATCCAGGTTGGGGCCTTTCGGACAGTACAAAACGCACAGGCCCGCCAGCGGCAAGCGGCGCTCTAGCAGCAGCGCCGCCGCCTTGACCGGGAACGGAACCGTAGAAAACGCGTCCGGGTCGTTTTCGACCCGTTGTTTGCCATCCGCACCCCAAACCAGGTAACGAGGCTGCCAGCCCACTTGCGCCTTGACCTGGCCCCATTCGTACGTCTGCAAAAAGTGTGGGGCGGGAAGAGCAGAAATCAAATCGTTCCAGGAATTCGTCATGATGAGGGTTATTTTATCCTGAGTTTGCGAATTCTTCTTGACAAAGCTCCCTGTTCAGTGTATCTGTGTACGCTACTATGAGGATCGTCGTCAAACTGGGTACGTCCACACTGACCGACGGTGGCGCGCAGCTCTCGCCACCGTTCCTGATCGACCTGGCCCGACAAGTGGCCCGCCTGCTGGCCGATGGGCATGAAATCGCGCTGGTGTCCTCCGGCGCCATCGCAACGGGACGCGAGATACTCGATTTTCCGCAATTGCCCAAGAGCATGCCCGCCAAGCAAATGTTGGCCGCCGTCGGCCAACCCCGCCTGATGGCGTTTTACGAGCAAATCTTCGGCCTGTACGACATGACCGTGGCGCAGGTTCTGCTTACTCGCGCCGATTTGTCGGACCGGCGACGCTACATCAACGCGCGCAACACGTTGCTGGCACTGATGATGCAAAAACTGGTTGCTGTGATCAACGAAAACGACACCGTGGCAACCGAGGAAATTCGCGTGGGCGATAACGACAACCTATCGGGATTGGTCGCTAATCTGATCGACGCCGACCGACTGATTCTGCTCACCGACCAACCCGGCCTGTTCACCGCCGATCCGCGCAGCGACCCGCACGCGGAGCTGGTCCAAACCGTCAGCGGGGACGAAATTCCGGCGGCACTCTGGCAGGCTGCGGGGGGCAGCAAGTCGGGGCTGGGGACGGGTGGGATGATGACCAAACTCCAGGCGGCGGATCTGGCCCGTCACTCCGGCACGGCCTGCATTATCGCCAGCGGCAAAGAACCCGATGTGCTGATCCGTCTGGCGAATGGCGAACGGCTCGGCACACTCTTCCCGGCCCTGACGGACGCCATCGAAAGCCGTAAGCGCTACATCATGTCGGGACGGCGCGCGCCCGGGCAACTCAACATCGACGGGGGCGCAGCGCGGGCCCTACGGCGCGGGGGCAGCCTGCTGCCCATTGGTGTGACGCAGGTCAACGGGTCGTTCGAGCGCGGGGATACAGTGCGCGTTATGGACGAGAACGGCCACGAAATCGCACGCGGCATCACCAATTACACCAGCCGCGACCTGTTGCGCATTTTGCGCCGTCGTTCTGACGAGATCGAAGCCATTCTGGGTTATGATTATGGAGACGAAGTCATCCACCACAACGACTTGGTCTTACTCTAACGATTAAGGACTCGCCCATGCTTACCGAAACCGGTCGCCGCGCCAAAGCGGCATCCAAAATCCTGGCTCTGGCCGACACCGCCGCCAAAGATGCAGCCCTGCTGGCCCTGGCTGATGCTCTGGACGAGGCGCGCGCCGACATTCTGGCTGCCAACGCCCGCGACGTGGAAGCCGCCCGCGCCAACGGACTGAGCGAGGCCATGATCGACCGCCTGTTACTCAACGACAAACGCGTCGATGGTCTGTGCACCGATTTGCGCCACCTGACGGAACTGCCCGACCCGGTGGGCAAATCCTACGACGAGGTGACCCTGCCGAACGGCATGCGCCTGCGTAAACAGCACGTGCCACTGGGCGTCCTGGGCGTCATCTACGAGTCACGCCCCAACGTCACCATGGATGTGGCCGGGCTATCGATCAAAACCGGGAACGCCGCCATCCTGCGCGGCGGCAGCGAAACCATCCACAGCAACCGCGCTCTGGTGCAGGTCATTCAAAAAACGTTGAGCGCCAAAGGCCTGCCCGCCGATGCCGTCCAGTTCATCGACAACCCCGACCGCGCCCTGGTGCTCGAACTGCTCAAACTGCACGACTACGTCGACATCATCATCCCGCGCGGGGGCGCCAAACTGCATGCCTTCTGCCGCGAAAATAGCCAGATTCCGGTCATCACCGGCGGCATCGGCGTCTGCCATCTGTTCGTCGACTCCACTGCCAACCTGGACGCCTCGCTGGACGTCATCTACAACGCCAAGGTGCAACGCCCCAGCGTCTGCAACTCGCTGGACACGACCCTGGTGCATCGCGCGGTGGCCGCCGACTTTCTACCGCGGCTGGTAGCGCACCTGGCGCCAGCCGGCGTGACCTTCCGCGCCGACCCGCAGGCGGCTGCCCTTTTAACCACGCTCGACCTGTCCCTGGCCGCACTCGTTTCCCCCGCCGGGCCCGATGACTTCGACACCGAATGGCTTTCCCTCGTCCTGGGTCTGAAAGTCGTCGACGGGCTCGACCAGGCCATCGAGCACATCAGCGCCCACAGCACCGCCCACTCCGACGGCATCCTGACCGAAACCAGCGAGAACGCAGCCCGCTTCATCACCGAGGTCGATTCGGCGGCGGTCTACGTCAACGCCAGCACGCGCTTCACCGACGGCGGGCAATTCGGCCTGGGCGCAGAGGTAGCCGTCTCCACACAACGCCTGCACGCCCGCGGCCCCATGGGCCTGCCCGAACTGACTACTTACAAATGGGTGGCCGAGGGAAACTACAACGTCAGGCCCTGAATCGCAAGAAAACGTTAAACGTGAAAGCCGGGAGAGGAAAACCTTCCCGGCTTTTTGATTCGGCCTATCGCCTGGCGTAAACCCCAAAGGGTCAATATCAGGGCGCTATTCAGTTTATTACGGCTGACTGCTGCTCTGCTTGGAATCCGTAGATTCTCTGGATTTCACCAAGCGCGTTGTGACCACGCGCGTGTTTTTTTCAATTGGCAAATCGATGACAATGACATAAACCTTGGCATTTTCAGGCAGGTGAGCGCCACCTTTTAATCGAACCTTGCCTTTTTCCACAACGCCTTCATACGTTGTAATTGCCATCATGCACCTCGCTGTGTCGTGTATGTAAAATTATAGCACATATACTACACGCTATGAGGCCGCATCTGCCATCCAAGATAATCTACGTCCGATACAAGCGCTTACTTCTCAAGAAATTGTTCGGGCGTAATATCTGCTTGCTTCAAAATCGCACGTAGAGTGCCTTCTGGCATATCACCAGGATGGCTTGGGATTGTCGTAAATCGTCCAGTCTTTGGATTGCGCCAATTTCGTGGCTTCCAGCAGCATGACGAAAAAACTCAAAGCCGAAGGCCTTGAGTTTTTTGACAATCTGACGGTACCGAAAGTCCGAAAGTCGTCCCATAATTTATCCCCCAATGACCAACGGATAATCGAATTGATCATTGACCTCTGGCAATTTCAAATCGGACTGAGCATCCAGCAACTTACGCGCCACATCACGAGCAATTTCCAACGTTTCAGCAACAGTCCAACCTTGCGCCACCAGCCCCTGTACATCCTCGGAAGTTGCCAAGTAAACGCCCTCGGGAAGTCTTTCGATATGAATTCGTACAACACGCTCACGTCCACTCATTTCCAGCATAGGACACTCCTGGTCTATCGTATCCAATCATTTTTATAGCGCCAAGTCGCTATAAAAATGATAGCACAGGCCTCATTCGCCTTGCCTACCCATTCGCCACAAGTACAGACGATATAACCACGGCAGATACACGCGATCCAGCGCTTGCGCCGCCCGTTTGACCTCGCCGCCAAATCCGCGTTTGAAACGGTAGACGCCCCACAGGCCGTCGTGACGATTTTCGAACTGTGCCTCGAGCTCGGGCTCCTTTGCGTCGGGCACGCCCCATAAGTCGTACTGCGTGCAACCACGCGCTTTGGCCCATTTCATGGCTTCCCATTGCAACAAATAGGTCGGCATGCGGTTGCGTTGCTCGTCATTGGAGGCGCCATACAAATACCAACTGCGTTTTCCCACCGCAAAGACCATCAAAGCCGCCAGCGGTTTCCCCTCGAATTCCGCCAGCAGCAATTCGGCCAGACCTGCCGGCCGGAACAGTTCGTAGGCTTGGCGGTAATAAGCGAGCGCATGCACGCCAAAGCCGTCGCGCCCACCGGTGACCTGCATCAGGCGATAAAAACCCTCCAGGTTGTCCCAGGCGCGTACACTGACGCCTTTTTTCTCGGCCAGACGCACGTTGTAGCGACATTTCTGTTTCATGCGGCTCAGGATGTCGCTCTCAGCGCCCTCCAACGAGACCACAACGGTGCGCGGCGGCTGAATGTTGTGAGGAGACCTGCGGAAGGCAGACAAAGCGCCAGGAGAAGTCTCCTCCCAACAATCGGGCTCGACTTTAAGAAAGACTGCGCGCTTCTTCCGGCAGGTCGCATCGATTTCAGGGAAGAGCGCTTCGAAACCTGCCAACGGTTTGGGTAGATACGCCAGGGTCCATCCCAGCGGCAATTTGCGAAACAGGAGCTGCACACCCGCCTCACCGGAGATCAGTCGCACCGGTTCCCAACCAAAACCGGCCTTCAACGCCCCCCATTCCGCGGTTTGCAACACGTGTGTGTCGGCGTGGCCGGCTATAAATTGCTTCCAATCATCGAATCCAACTTCGGGCATGAATCTTAAACCTTCCACCTTCCAGCGCTACACCACATCCGTCATGTCTGCCGGAGGCGGCGTCTCACGGATGGCAGCGCCGGGCACCACCTCATCGAGCAGGTCGATGATCACCTGGGGCTGGCTGTCTGCCACCAGTTTGGCCAGGCGGCCCAGGGTGGTTGTGAGCGTCGCGCTGTCGGCCACCTCCTCACCCGTCGAACGGTAAATGTCCGGATGCGGCGTCTCGTCGTAGGTCTTATCATCCTCCCACAACTCCTCGCGCAGTTTCTCGCCGGGGCGAATGCCGGTGAAAACAATCTCGATGTCGCGGCCCGGCTCCAACCCCGAAAGGCGGATCAGGTCTTCGGCCAGGTCCAGGATGCGCACCTGTTTGCCCATGTTAAGCAAAAAAGCCTCGCCACCTTTTCCCATCGAAGCAGCCTGCAAGACGAGGTGTACGGCTTCGGGGATGGTCATGAAGTAGCGTTCCATGTCGGGATGCGTGATGGTTAACGGGCCACCTGCGACGATCATGCGCTTGAAAAGCGGCACCACGCTGCCGCGACTGCCCAGCACATTGCCGAAGCGCACGACCGAATAGGCCCGCCTGGTGCGGTGCGCGGCGTCGAGGACAATCATCTCGGCCAGGCGCTTGGTCGCGCCGTAGACGTTCACCGGGCGGACGGCTTTATCCGTCGAAATTAACACCAGGCGTTCCACCCCACAGCGGCTGGCCGTTTCGACAACGTTACGCGTGCCCAGAACGTTGTTCGCCACCGCCTCCTCGACGTTGGCTTGCATCAGGGGCACATGTTTGTGCGCCGCGGCGTGGAAGACCACGTCGGGCTGCGCCTGCTCGAAGAGCGATCCGATGCGAACTGGGTCGCGCACGTCGGCAATCACCGGCAGCAGGTCGAGCGAAGTGTAGTCGGCTTTGAGTTCGAGCAGCGCCTCGAAAATGCTATTTTCGCCGTGCCCCAGCAGTACCAGTTGCGAGGGGTTCCAGCGCGCAATCTGGCGGCAGAGTTCGCGGCCAATGGAACCGCCTGCGCCGGTGACCAGCACGCGCCGGCCCTTCAAGGCTTTTCCGATCAACTCCTCGTGGATGCGCGCCGGTTCGCGGCGCAACAAATCGGTGATTTCCACTTCGCGCAGGCGTGAAACGCTGAGCCTGCCGCCCAACAACTCATAGATGCCGGGCATCGTCCGAAACGGCACGTTCTTGAGACGGCAAACGTCGGCCACCAGGCGCACCACTTTGCCCGGCGCAGAGGGGATGGCAATAATGACCTCGTCGATGTGCTGCTGATCGAGGATGGACGCCAAATCGGTGAGTTTGCCAATCACCGGCACGTTGTAGATTTGATGTTTTTGTTTGGCGGGGTCGTCGTCGAGAAAACCGAGCGGCTCCAGGTGCAGTTGCGGATTCTTTTGGAGTTCCTTAACCACCAACGCACCGGCGTCGCCGGCGCCAACGATCAGAACCTTGCGACCCTTGCCGTCGCTGCGGGGTGTCGACGATTCGGCCAGGATGCGCAGCGCAAAGCGCGTCCCGCCGACGAGCAACAAGGAAAGCAGCCAATCGATGGCCAACACCGAGCGCGAAAAGCCGGGCCCTAAAACACCAAGCCAGAATAATGTGATCGCCATCGCGGAGACGACCACCGAGGCGGTCGTGACCGAAACGGCGATTAGTTTAAGTTCACTGATGGAAGCGTAAATCCACAGGCGGCGGTACAGGCCGAACAGGTAATAAACCAGCGGCTTGACCACCAAGGCGATGCCCAACAGCCACAACGCACCCTGCAGGTAGAAGCGTACGAAGTCGGGAGTGAAATCGAGGCGCAGGGCATAACTACCCAATACCGAGACAACGATCAGCAGGATGTCAACGGCCAGAACGAAGCGGTTGCGAAAACGCATGTGGGGTTTGAGCGGGGTATCCATTAAAATCCGCGCAAGTAACCGTCACTCACGCGTCCTTCATCCAGTCTGCAACGGCCTTCAGGCCCTGCGCCAGCGAAGTCTGCGCTGTAAAGCCAAGCCTTTCAGCCGCCTTGCGCGGATTGCCCAACGAGCGATAAATGTCGCCCGGGCGCGGTTCGCCGAACACAGGCGACGGAGCCGAAGGGAACAAATCCATGAGCACTTCGACCAGGTCGATGACGCGTGTCTCGATGCCGGTACAGATGTTGAAAATACCGCCCGGCGCGTCGGGATGTTCGCTGGCGATCAGGTTGGCGCGCACCACATCGCCGACGTAGATCAGGTCGCGAGTCTGGCCGCCATCTCCATAAATGGTCACAGGCTTTCCATCGAGCAGGCGACGGGTAAAGAGCGGCACCGCCGCGGCGTACATGCTGTCGGGGCGCTGGCGCGGCCCATAGACGTTGAAATAGCGCAGCGCGACCACATCCAGGCCGAAAGAGCGGGTGTACAGCTCAGCGTAGAGTTCATCCACACGCTTGGAGAGCGCATACGGGGAGAGCGGGCGCAGCGCCAGCGTCTCACTGAGCGGCAGGCTGTCCAGGTCGCCGTACACAGCCGCCGAGGAGGCCAATACTACCCGTCGCACGCCGGCTTTGCGGGCCGCTTCCAACAAGGATTCGGTGCCACGCTGGTTTACGTCGAAACAGGTCAGCGGCTCTTCCATCGATTGCGGCACGGAGACAAAGGCAGCTTCATGGAAGATGACGTCGACGCCAGCGACCGCAGCAGCCACCTGCAACGGATCGCGCAAATCGCCCCGGGCGAGGTCGACCGTCAAGCCCGCCAGGTTTTCGGGCCTGCCGCTGGAGAAATTGTCGAGCACACGCACGAAATCGCCCTGCTCGAGCAGGGCGCGGACGAGATGAGAGCCGATGAAGCCAGCACCGCCGGTGACAAGAATCCGTCTCATGTTTAGCGTCCTTGATGGCTGACGACCGTGCCGAACGTTCGCAGCAAAATGACGACATCCATGGGCAGCGTACGATGTTTGATGTAATACAAGTCGTATTCGATCTTGATGATGGTGTCTTCAACGGTGGCTGCGTAGCCGTAGTTGACCTGGGCCCAGCCGGTAATGCCCGGCTTGACGAGCAGGCGCGCACGGTAAAAGGGAACCTGTTTCTGGTATTTTTCCACCAACTCCGGACGCTCGGCGCGGGGACCAACCAGGCTCATCTCGCCCCGTAAGACGTTCCAGAATTGGGGAAGTTCGTCGAGGCGGGTAGTACGCAGGATATTCCCTACTTTGGTCACACGCGGATCGTTTTCATCTGCCGGACGGGCCTGGCCGTCTACTTCGGCATCCTTGATCATGGTGCGGAATTTATAGATTTTGAAGGTATTGGCGCCGCGCCCCAGGCGAACTTGGGAGTAAAAAACAGGAGAACCGTCGTTGAGCAGAATAGAGAGTGAAATAAAGGGCGTCAGAACCAGGAAGATCACCATGCCGACGATCGAGCCGACAATATCCAACAAACGCTTGCCAATCTCGTAGAAGGCGTTGGAATGCACCTGATCGACGAATGAACGGATGACCCAGTCCGACTCAAGGTGGCGGATTGGCACACGCCCCAACAACTCTTCGTACAGCGTGGGCATGGGCGTAATTTCGATGCCGCCTTCCTGGGCGTCAAGCAACGTCTGGAACATGGTGCCGCTGATCTCACCGGAGATGGAGATTGTCAAGTCGCTGATGTTGTATTTTTCGATCAGTTTGAGCAACTGGGTGGAATCCCCCACAACGCGATAGCCATCGATAGATTCGCCCAATTTATCTGGATCATCATCGATAAAACCGATAATGTTAAAGGGCGGCGGATTGACATCCCGGTACACATGCACCAGGGTACGGCCGTTCACCCCGGCGCCGACGATAAAAAATCGCCGCATGAAGCCGGGTGACGTATAAATCTGGATGTACAGCCAGCGCCATCCAAGCGTCATGAGCGAGACCAGAATCAAGAAGCTGGAAAATCCGCGCCGGTTAAGCGGTGAATCCTTGTCAGACGTGAAGTAAATCAGGGCGTAGACGACCAATCCGGCCAGCGCCGCCAGCGCGATCCCGCGATAACTGGTACGCCAGTTGGAAGCGCGATGCAGATCGTACAGATCCGTCATCATCAGGAGCCAGAAGAACGGCAGCAGATAGAACCATAGCGGCACCCGGGCTCGAAAGAATTCGAGCGAAAAATCCAACCACCGATCCCCGGCAGCCCAAATATAAACGCCCCCCAAAAACGCGAGAATTGCAACCACCGAATCCCCAATCACCAGAAGAGCACGTTGCTCACTGGATCGAAGACGCAAAGTGGGTCGAGTTGCTATATCAGCCATAAATCAAGATCGGCGCGCCCCTGCTGCCATGCTCCACAAAAAGCCGCCGCCCCACGAACAGTGCATGACCGTTATCGCAAGCGGCAGGCCGATAATCAGGAACCAATATTTTTGTTGAAAAGCGGAGCGCAACCCGGCGAGCAAAAGCACACCTAAATATACCAGAAGTTCAAAAGAGAATAACCAACGAAAGGCCCACGAAATCAAAGAAAGCAGGAAGCCCACCAAAAGGCTACAAACGAAAAGCGGCGGAAGCGCCTGACGCCAGCGTAACGTGGCGGGATAACGTCGCAACATGCGAAATTTCCAATAACCGTACCGAAAATACTGCCGGGCAAGCGCCCTCAGGGTTGATCGCGCAAAATAAACGGAACGAATGGCCGGATCGAGCCAGACCTTGCCAGCTCGCGCCCGAATGCGGGCATTGAACTCGTAGTCTTCGTTGGCCAGCAGACTTTCGTCGAAACCACCAAGCGCCTCCACCAACGTTCGCCGGAAAGCCCCAAAAGGGACGGTATCCACAAGCGCGGCTTGTTTGGCATGACGATAGAGAGCGTCGCCCACGCCGAGGGGATGCGCTGCCGCAATGGCAATAGCGCGCGCGACCCGACTCTGTCCGCCGGGCCGAATCTCCCATACCCCGCCGACGTTCTCCCCTTTTTCCGACTCCAACGCCCCGACGCATCGCTCCACATAATCGGGATAGGGCGCCGAATGCGCATCCAACCGTAGAATGATCTCACCAACAGACATTTTTATGGCGGAATTCAAAGCAGCCGGGATGCTTCCCCGGTCGTTGTCCACCACCTGGAGACGCAAATCGGGATGAGCGCGCCGAAAAGCCTCGATCACCGCGCGAGTGCGGTCATTCGAATGGCCGTCGGAAATTGTTACATCCAGGCGCTCATGCGGATAGTTCTGCGCATAAATTGCATCCAGCAAAAACTGGATGCGTTTTTCCTCGTTGAAACAAGGGACGATGATCGAAACGGTTGGTTGCATACGCAGTGCTGTTGAGGCCAACACGAACGAAGCCCACCACAGACAGACTGTTCTCGCTGATTCTTTGGAAAGTTCCCGTGAAAGGATGGGACGACGTTCTGCCACACCGATTCCGGGAGACTGCTATTTCTTTCGTTGCGCGATTGTTATTGCATCTGGTAAAGGAATCGGAAGGCGTACACTAAATACGCTGCCCTGCCCCACCACGCTGTGGACGCTAATTTTACCACCATGCGCCCGGACGATTTGCTGCACGATGGCCAGGCCCAGCCCGGCCCCATGACTCTTTCCCCCTTTACGCGCCGGGTCCGCCTGGTAGAAACGGTCGAAGATGCGCGCGAGAGCCTCCTGCGGAATGCCAGCGCCGGTGTCGGCGATCTGCACTTCCGCAAAACCCTCGACCATCCGCGAACGCAAAGCGATTCGGCCACCCGCCGGCGTAAACTTGAAGGCATTGTCCACTAAGTTGCTGAAAACCTGCGCTAAACGGTCGCCATCGCCCAAGATGGATGGCAGAGGAGTCGATTCCAGCGTCAGGTTTACATTGGCCTGCCGCGCCTGGAGCGAAAAGCGTTCGACCAGGTTTTGCAGCAGGGCGTTCAAATCCACCTGAGCGCGCTTCAGGTCGGCGGTGCCGGCGTCGAGTCGAGCCAGGTCGAGCAGGTCGAGCACCATGCGATACATGCGCGCCGCCTCGCTGTAGATGATCTGCGCCGACTGGTGTTGCTCTTGAGCCGTAGAGGCCGTACCATCCAAAATGGCCTGCGCAAAGCCTTGAACGGAGGTCAGTGGCGTTTTCAGTTCGTGCGAAACATTGGCAACGAAATCGCGCTGCGATTGTTGGCTGGCCTCTACGCGTTGAGTCATCTGGTTGAAAGCATTGACCAGGGCGCGCACCTCGCTTGGACCTGTAAGCGGGAGCGTTTTCGGGCCCACATTGGGATATTCCCTGGCGGCATTGACAACGCGCTGCAAAGGATCGGCCACCCAGCGCGCCACCCAAAACGCCAGGAAGAGCGCCATGACCAGCGCCACAATCCCGCCTTGCAAGAGCGGCGGCAGGAATTCGTCTGTCAGAACGGCCAACAGCGAAACACTGGGACGCGGAACCGCAGAGACCAGGAAATTACCATTGTTCAGTTTGTGATAGACGTAGACCCACAGATCGCCGTTGGCGTCGCGGATCGTCTGACTCAGGCGCAGCAGGCGAAACACTGGGCGGACTTCCAGCGAGGGAGCCGAGCCTGCGCGAGAATCGGCAATGATCTGGCGCTGGGGAGAAATGATGAGCAGGCGGGCGCCCAGTTGTTGATCCTTTGCTGTCAGTGTACTCTGCAACTGATTGGATGGCAGATCCGACCACTCGTCCTGACTGTTGAGCATGGCCGTCTCCACCACACTCAACTTCAAACCCGTCTCACGAACGACCAGTGGATTACTCAACAAGTAGATGAAAAAAATGACCGCCACCACTGCGAGCGCAGTGACGATCAACAATGCATAGGTCAACCAAAGGCGAGAACGCAGGCTCGAAAACATCAGGAAATTAACTTGTACCCGATGCCCGTCACGGTTTCGATCTTGACAGCGCTACCGGCCAATTTTTTACGCAACTGCGCGATATGCACATCGACGGTGCGCGTCTGTCCGTAAAAATCGAAGCCCCAGGCTTTTTCGAGCAATTGCTCGCGCGTCAGCACCAATCCCCGGTGGACGGCCAGCGTATGCAATAACTCGAATTCCTGGGTACGCAGGTCGAGCAGCTTTCCGTTCAAGGTCACTTCGCGGCGGGCAGGATCAATCGTCAAATCGGCCAGCGCTAACGGGGCGTCTGAGCTGCTGCCCCGTTCCGAGCGGCGCAGGATGGCCTTGATGCGCGCCACCAATTCACGCGGGTTGAACGGTTTGGTCAGGTAGTCGTCGGCGCCCAGTTCCAGGCCCAGAATCTTGTCGATGTCCTCGTCGCGTGCGGTCAGTATGATGACCGCAACCTGGTTGTTCTGTCCCCGCAAGCGACGGCAGACTTCGAACCCGTCCAGGCCGGGCAGCATGACATCCAGCACGATCAGGGCCGGCCGCAGCCTGTCTACCGCTTCGAGGGCTTTTTCCCCGTCTCCCACCGCCGCCACACGAAAATTCTCGCGTTCGAGGTACATGCGCGCCAGCGAAGCGATGGAGGGCTCGTCGTCCACAACCAGGATAAGTTCGTTCATCTCAAGGCAATCGCATCGATCTCAACCAAGGCCGCTTTGGGTAAAGCAGCCACCGCAATGGTGGAACGCGCCGGGGGTTCCGACGAAAAGAATTCAGCGTAGATGGCATTCATCTTACCGAAGTCGTCCATATCCTTTAGAAAGACGCTGATCTTGACCGCTCGTTCCAGGCTCGATCCGGCAGCCTCGAGCGCATGCTTCAGGTTGGTCAGCGCCTGACGGGTCTGCGCTTCCACGCCGCCAGCCACCAGTTCGCCTGAGGCGGGGTCGAGGCCCACCTGGCCGGAACAAAACACAAGGCCGTCCGTCTGGATAGCAGTCGAATAAGGCCCGATCGCTTTGGGCGCCTGGGCAGCAGCAATCACGTTTCTGGTCATCGATAACTCCTTGGAAGAAAGTGGGTAGGCTCATTTTACTGCAAAAGGCGTTTTTGATTCCTTATCATAAACCGTCCTGGCCACGGCCCAAAAGACGCCGGTATGCCCATCACGGCTGGAAATTGCGCTTTTTAGAGGAGCGTAATTTCCAGCCGCGGGCGGGATAGAAACCCGACAGGGCGTATCTCTATTTGCAGAAAGGACAGGCTACAAGCCATTGCCTCCCGGTGTGGAGCCTCCTGGCGTTGGGGTGGGCCGCGGGTGCGCCTGACGGAATTGCTGGACGGCCTGGCGCAAATCCCGGAGGGGCTGCATCAGCGTTGTGCGGAATTGTTGCAGGTCGTCGTGCAGCGACTTGACGGTTTCACGAGCCTGAGTTACGTCGGTCACGTTGTTCTGGGCGTCAAAGCCATTGTGCGATTGGACGAGCGCCACAGCCTGGTCGTGAAGCGGTTTAGCCTGATCGAGCGCAGTGCTGAAGGCGTCCAACGCCGATTGGATTCCGGATACATCCATTCCACGCTGGCCGGCAGCGTCCAATAATTTTTGGATGCGCGCAACGATATCCGGCGCTTTGTCCAACAACTGGCCGTCACGGTCAACGGTCAACTGTTCGATCTGGAAGATCAATTGCAAACGCGTCTGCGCCATTTGCGTTGAGTTCGGCGTCGGTGGCGGGGTTGTGTCGGTTGGCGAGGCTGCAAAAGCGCTTTGCACAGGCAAAGCAGCCAACACCAATACACCGCTTAATAGAACGACAAAAAACTTACGGGATAACGTTTTGATCATGTGGTGATCTCCTTTCTTAATCAGGGGGCCTCAGGGGTTACTGCCATTTGGGCAATCCTGACGAGCCGATATTGAATTACAGTTTGCATTGTATATTTCGGAGGTCATCACAGTATGCGAGGCATGTAAAATCGCTGTAAAACATGTTGGTTCTTTGGAAATCTACGGGGTGAAGCAATGACAATTTTGCACTTTGTGAAAACTCTGGAAATCTCCCCAGGGCAAACGCATCTAAATAGAGAGATTAGACAAGCCAGAAAGGACTTTGAGCAAATAATCTTCTTTCCAGCCAGCCAACAAGCGTTTGCCGTTGATGCTGCGTTTCGAAGTCTTCTCTTGTTTGAGTAAGTTGAGAGCGATGTGGCGCAAAATGGCAAAGTTCTGTGGGCCATGACCTTTGCGCACTCGGCAGTGATCTTCGTCGAAAGCCATATCCAACGTCCAATGCAGGCTGTTTTCGATACCCCAATGAGAACGCACGGCAGTCAGGACACATTTTGCGCCGGAGATGCTGGCGATATGAAACCGATCTTCGCAAGTCTTTTCATCGCCAACCCAACGTTGAGAACGAATACGAGAAACTGTTATCAGCTTCTCCCAATTTTGAAAGCCACGCAAATGGCACAGGATTTGTGGGTTTGAGATCGTCCAGCATTCGCGTATCTCAATGCGACCATGTCCTTTGTTCACCGTTTTCTCGTAATCGTAGCTGTAAGCCTGATATTGACTATTCTCGAGGTCTTCAAAGAGCTTTTGCGTGTCTTCAAACAAGTTGCCTTGATTGTCTTTGAGTGCCAGCACATAGTCGGCACCTTCTTCAACAATGGTTTGGACGATCTCTGTCTGACAACCCATCGCATCAATCGTGATAATGCAACCCGAAATTTCCAGTGCTTTTAGTAGCTGTGGAATGGCTGTGATTTCGTTCGATTTCTCATCTACCTTGACTTGCCCCAACGCCAAATGGTTAGCACAGGCCCAAGCGCTTACCATGTCAATCGCTCCTTTGCCAATTCCACCATCCTGCGAGCGCCGCAATACCTTCCCGTCCATTGCGATGACTTGTCCACCCATTAGCTTGCTGGCAACACTTACCCAACTCATGAAGCAAGTGCGAAACTCAGTCGGGTCTATACGCGCAAACACCCGATTGAAGGTATCATGCGATGGAATGCCATTCGGTAACTCCAAAAATGTCTCGAACCATTCCTGTTTTGCTTTGCCAAATTCTTCCACGTCTTCCCATCCATCACAATTGCAAATCGCTCCGCAGATTGCAATCGCCAAAATGTCAATCAGCTTGTGTAGCTTGGTCCGTTCAATTCGCGGATCGGTGATATTCCCAAAATGTCCCTCAAGGCTGGCTATGACTGCTTTTTTCAAAATTTATCTCCTGCAACTTTTGACGCATGATGATGAACCTTCTCTCGTCACCCTGTCTACCCCAATTTAGATGCGTTCACCCTGACCCAATCTCCAGGGCAAACGCATCTAATTTGCAAAAAACCGAATATACGGGCATTTTTTCGGAAAACCGGTTATTTTTCCACATATGGCGCTCCTATATCTGGGCCATAAAGCGAAAATACAGCGTTCTCGTCCAT
>JBJKRF010000065.1:0-5606 GCA_046704785.1 Anaerolineales bacterium
GCCATAGTACCAGCTAGGGTAAGAAGTCCGCTGGGAAGGGCTGAACATCAAGAGGATGAGTACGATGAGCAGTTCGAGGGACGAGCAAGGAAGGCCGAATTTCTCGGATAGAGATACTGCTGTACAAGTGAAACGGGTGAAGCCTGTGGGAGTTGTGCAGAGAGCCGAGCCGTCTCCGGCACGAGACAGAAGAATATCCAGCGCAAATCTTTCTGCGCTACTCTTGGTGAACCGCCGGATGCGGACCCGCATGTCCGGTGGTGTGAGAGGGAGCGGTTAGCCGCCGCTCCCTACTCGATTTTATCATTAAGCATGCTTTAAAGTCTGTTTTTTATAACAATTTTCTAATAAATCGTCGTTAAAATAAAAGGATAACCTGTCAATGGATCTATCTTGGTTTTTGTTTTTCTCGAAGAACCAATTTCTATAAGCTCTCGTCGATTCCTGGCGAGGTCTGGTGTGGAAGGAAGTTGTTCGGTAAGGAGGCGTACCATGAAGTGGCAATGGAAGATCGGGCGCTTTGCAGGGATCGATGTTTACATTCATGCGACGTTTTTGTTACTAGTCGGTTGGGTTGGATTCAGTTATTGGTTTAACCGCCAGTCCCTGGCTGCCGTCCTGGATGGCAGCTTGTTCATCCTGGTTCTGTTTTTGTGTGTGGTGCTGCACGAGTACGGCCACGCGCTGACGGCGCGGCGCTATGGTATCAAGACGCGCGACATCACCTTGTATCCCATCGGCGGCGTGGCGCGCCTGGAGCGCATGCCCGATAATCCGGTGGAGGAACTGTGGGTGGCCCTGGCCGGGCCGGCTGTCAACGTAGTGATCTCGGTGATGCTGTTCGCTTACCTGATTGTCAACAACACCTTCACGCCGTTGAGCGGGTTGAGCATCACGTCGGGTTCGTTCGTCGAGCGTATGATGGTGGTCAATGTATGGCTGGTGCTGTTCAACTTGATTCCGGCTTTCCCGATGGATGGCGGACGCGTACTGCGGGCGCTGCTGGCATTGAAGATGGAATACACGCGCGCTACGCAGGTGGCGGCCTCCATCGGTCAGGGAATCGCCTTCCTGTTCGGCTTTATCGGTCTGTTCATCGACCCGATTTTGCTCTTCATTGCTTTTTTCGTCTGGATCGGTGCGGAACAGGAAGCCAGTATGGTGCGCATGAAAACGACGTTGGGCAATATTCCCGTCAGCCGGGCCATGTTGATCGATTACCAGGTGCTTTCGCCGCGCGACACGCTGGCGCGCATGGCGCAGTTGATCCTGTCGGGGTCGCAACACGACTTCCCGGTGGTGGATGATGGCCGGGTGTTGGGGGTGGTCATGCGTGATGATTTCCTGGCGGCGCTGACACAGCACGGACAGAACGTCTATGTGGCGGACGTCATGCGCCGCGACCTGCCCGAAGTAGACTCGTACGATATGGTCGAGATGACGCTGATGAAACTGCAGGAGGCCAGGGTCCCCACTTTGCCGGTGACCCATGCGGGACAGTTGGTGGGTCTCATTACACGGGAGAATATCACCGAGTTCCTGATGATCAGTTCAGCGCTGCGGGCGGCGCACCGTCCGTTGGGCGTGTAAGCGTTCGACGAGAACCAAAAGAGCCAGGGCAGAAAACCTGGCTCTTTTGGTTCCGGGAGATCGAATGGGAATATTTATGCCTGAAAGCGGGTGCGTTCGGCCTCCAGGTCGAAATCGCGATAGCCGGGGCCTTCATGGAAGAAGCGGGCGTTCTCGTCGACATCGGGCAGGTATTCGTCCGGAACGTCATAATCCGGCAGGATGGCGCCGATGGGGCAGACGACCTCACAGGCGTTACAGTTGATGCAGCGCATTGGGTCGATGTAAAAGAGCGGCCAGCTCGAAGCGTCCCTGGCTCCGGGCACGATGCAACCCACCGGGCAGACTTCGACACAGGTTCCATCGCGGAGGCACAGGCGGGTGATGACGTAGGTCATTTTCTATATCCATCGCCCATTGCGGACATTCTATAAAGCGCCTTCCAGAACAGCGCTCATCTCCGCAGGCGTCAATTGGATTGGATTCCCTTTGGTGCTGTTGGCTTTTTGCGCTTTTTCGACGGCCGCAGGGATGTCGCTGGTCGTCATGCCGTAATTCGCCAGGCGCGGGATGTCCAACGCTGCGACCAGCTCCCGCACCCAGGCCGCTCCTGCTGCGGGCGTAGCGCCGGGCTTTCCCGTCAGCAGACGCGCGACCTCGGCATAGCGCTCCAGCGCCGGGGAATCCGGCTGGCGGGCCTCCAGGGCTTTCAGGTTGCTTTCCATGACTGCCGGCAGCAGACGGGCGCACAAGTTGCCGTGTGGTGCGCCTGCCAGCATGCCGCCCAACGGACCGGCGAAGCCGTGCACAAGGCCCAGGGCGGCGTTGGACAGCGCCAACCCACCGCACAGGCTGGCCAGCGCCATATCGTCGCGGGCGTCAACCTCGCCGCCGTTCTCACAGGCGCGCGGCAGCGAACGCGCATGGCGCAGCCCCTCGCGGCAAATGGCGTCCGTCAGCGGGTTGGCCCGAACCGAAACGAAAGGTTCGACCAACTGTGTCAACGCGTCCAGGCCGGAGCCGGCGGTGACAGCGGGCGGCAGGCTGAGGGTCAGTTCCGAGTCCACCAGCGCAATCCGGGGCAACATCGACGGGCTGCGCAGGCTGACTTTGACGTGGTGTTCCGGCGAGCCCAATACGGCGTTGCGCGTCACTTCCGAACCGGTTCCGGCGGTGGTTGGGACGGCGACGAACGGCAGCGATGGCGCGGTCAATGGCTGCCCCTTTCCGATGACTTCCAGGTAATCGAACACGTCTCCCGGGTTGGTGAACAGGGCTGCGATAGCTTTCCCAGCGTCGAGAACGCTGCCGCCGCCAACGGCGATCACCAGGTCGGCAGCCTGATCGCGCGCCGCCTGCACTCCCTGGCGGACTACGTCCACGCTGGGCTCGCCATGGATGACGACTTCGCTCCATTCCAGTTCGTGAGTGGAAAATAACTCCCGTGCGCGCGCCGGTCCGTCCCCGGAACGCCCCCGCACCAGCAGCGGACGGCTGCCCAACCCCGCCGCCAGGTCGCCCAGGCCGGATACGGTTCCCGCGCCGAAAATGATGCGGGTAGCAGTGGCAAATTCGAAGGACATGGTCTACCAGTCCGAATCGGCAGGGAAAACGTTGCTGTATTTGACGCCCACACGCGGCTCGGCCATCATGTCGGCCACGGCAGTCCGCCAACGCTGGTAATGTGCGGTCTCTTTATGGGCCGCCGGGGCTTCGGCGCTGCGGTAGACCTCCACCAGCACGAAGCGGGTCGGGTCGTCTTCTTGTTGGATAACATCGAAGCGCGCCACGCCGGACTCTTTGAGGCTGTTGCCGGCGTTATCGAGGCTGGCTTGCTTGAAGGCTTCGACGAACTCAGGCTTCACATGGACGTGCACGAGTGTGATTTGCATGGCGAACTCTCCTGTGAGACGGCGGTTGTGCCTATACTATACGGCAGATTCCGCCATTCGGCAACGCAAGGGAGCGGAATCTGGAGGCTATCGGTATAATAAAAAGACGGGGCTCATCGATTGAAAGTGTGCATGGCATTGCGAACGAGTGTTCTTCGTGAGTGAAGCAATCTCACCTTTTGATGAAGGAGACTGCTTCGTCGCAAAGTGTGGCTCCTCGCATACTTTTCATCCATGAGCCAAAGACGGTGTTCTTTTTGCATTGGGTCCTTTGGGATTCCCCAATATTGGAAATGGAGGCTCCATGAAATTCGGTATTCACAACCCATCCTGGTTGTTCGGTTCCGACCCCTACGATATGTTCGAAAACGTCAAGCATAAGGCGCAGTGGGCCGAGACGCACGGCTTTAGCTGGTTTTCATTGATGGATCACCTGATCCAGATTCCGGGCGTGGGCGTCGCCGACGAACCCTTCATGGAAGGTTGGTCTACGCTTGCGGCCCTGGCCGCCGTGACGCAAAAGATTCGCCTGGGCATCCTGGTCACGTCGGTGGCGTATCGCAACCCGGCGCACCTGGCCAAGATCGCTGCCGGTGTGGACATCATCAGCCATGGACGCCTGACCTTTGGCATCGGCGCCGGCTGGCACGTGACCGAGTATAACCAGTACGGCTGGACTTTCCCCGAACGCCCAGCTGTCCGCATCCGTCAAATGGAGGAAGCCATCCAACTGGTAACGACGATGTGGCGCGAACCGCGCGCCACGTTCCAGGGTAAATATTTCCACATCCAGGAGGCCATCCTGGAGCCGAAACCCGTCCAGAAGCCGCATCCCCCCATCTTGATCGGCGGAAGCGGGGAGCAGTTGACGCTGCGCGCGGTGGCGTGCTGGGGCGATGCCTGCAACATCTTTGGCGACCCGCAGATGGTTCAACACAAGTATGACGTTTTGCGCCAACACTGCGAAGCCGCCGGGCGGGACTTCGACTCCATCGAGCGCACCAACCTGACGGCGCTGCTGGTGGCCCGGGACGAGGCCGCGCTCAAAGCCAAAAAGGAGCGCCTGCACGTGCCCGATCCCTTCCGTGGCTACGTCCTGACGGTTTCGCAGGCCAGCGACCTGATGGGACAATACCAACAGGTCGGCTCGAACATGGTCATCTTGAGCAGCTATCAAAACGACCCCGAAACGCTGGAATTGCTGGCTTCGGACGTTTTACCGCATTTTGCGAGTTAAGGAGAATAGCAGTTCTTGGAGTGGCGACCCTAAAGGTTTCTTTCGACAAAACAGACCAATTTGCCAGCAAGACACCCGTTTACGCGAAAAATCTTTAGGGTCTTTTCGAGCGGCCGAAGCCGCCCCGGAGTGGGATGGCCCTGCCGACCATAATTAGGCGGTTTTCTGTTACCCAATGGGTGCTTGCCATATAGTACGAGCCTTTTCCCAAAGACTCTCTGCACGTTCGATAATTTCAGCTTCTGTCCACCTTTTTTTCATCTCGAACCATTCATTTAGCGAATAGTGGCTTGACGCATAAAATTCTTTTTTCTTGCCGAAAGGCAAACTTGATAATTCTGAATTGTATGCTGTAAGAGTTAAATTTCCGATTGTATCTCCGTAAGTCTCGTTAATTTCATCTGCCTTTTTCCCAAGCACAGCACGCCACTCGTCAGTTAATGTTTGTGGCATTACATGTTCTATTGTGGCTGAGGTTAAATCAGCCAATTCCTTGTGTCCAAAACTCGACTCCAACGAGTCTAAAATCAATTTACACCGCTTGCCTTTACTGTAAACCTGATAGCGTATCCATGCTTCTTTGAATTCGGTATCTTTTGGCCACCTTCCGCCAGACGAACCTGAACTTAACTCTTTTTTCAACCAAAACCAAATGTTTTCTTCTTGAAAATTTTTGGAAGCCTGCAAGAATATCCTTTTCAATTGATTTGTTGGAACGCCACAAACATCTCTACGAACAACAAAAGATTCAATACTTCTTAAGCAATGGTGAAAATCATCCCAGCAATTCCAAATTTGAAACTTACAGACCTATTTTGAACTATTGCCTGGTCATACGGCACGGCTAAAGCCACCTCTCAGGGCGTGGCAGCCCTTCGGGCTGGCAAATTTTAGCCCCGTAGGGGCTT
>JBJKRF010000066.1:0-21769 GCA_046704785.1 Anaerolineales bacterium
CATTGTTGTACCAGGGCAACCAATAGGTGTCGGTTAGTTGCCCGGTGGGCAAGCCCATTAATTCGGAGAAGTTGGTCCAGGCGGAGCCATTGTAGTAGGCTACCCGTTCGGAAGCAATGATGGGCACGTTATCAGTGCTATTGATTTCAATAGGACCAGCATTTACGCTACTGTAACTCTCGCGTAGGCTTTGGCCCGGTGGAAGTTCATAATAGCCTTTTTGATTTCCCCCAATGATGACTTTGATATCGGCTATCAAGACGATGTTAAATTGCAAATTGCCTCCGGTAAATGTACCAAAATCCCCGACTTCGATATAGTAAGTTGTACTACCGGTCAAATCGACATTGACAAGGGCATCGCGGCCAGTGCTGTTATCGTCATTACAGGCGACTTCGTTTAGGTCGCTAATTGAACTTCCAGTCCATATGGCAAGGAAGGTATCATAGTCGGAACCAGCTGTGTTTATTTGAACAGATGTACTGACGCTAGGGGTATATTTGTACCAGACAGTATTGGTGGCCTGCTGGTATATGTTACACATCGTATCAACTGGATCGTCAATTGCCTTGGTCGCCCCCGTGGTGTCTTCGCTGTCACTGTAAGGAACAGATGATACAATTGTGGCAGAACTGAAATCATCATTGGATGGAGTAGTAGCGTTAAGCGATATGGCAGGGTTAGAAATTCGCTTTCCTGCAGTGGCAGGTAATATTGAGGAAGTGTAACCATTGTTCTGTGGTGCTTGAGCATAAACAGTTGAGCCCGCTGGAACAGTAGCCAAAAGTAGTACACCTGCTAAAACGGAACGCGCTAAGAACTTTATGGTCCCCCCGAAACTGTGAAAGAAGAGAAATGTCAGATTCATACTTTACACCTTACCTTCTGTAAAATTCTTTGGAAATCTCGTGTGATAAAAATGAAAATAAACTGAAAGCGTAAATAATAGACAATGTGTCGTTTACCCATGACCCATTTTTATTTTAGGAGACAACTAGCTTTCGAAACCCTGCAATATCATTACATTTTGCGCAACCTTACTTCTGATAATTTGTCATTGCCAGTTGTAAGTTTTCTTGCCAAGAGGGGACCCTTAAACGGAAGGTAGAGATGAATCGTGTACACCGCAAAGCGGAGAAAACAGGACGTTGAGCCGGTGTAATGAAACCAGAACTTTGTGCAGCTTCTACGGATTTGTAACATTGCTCTTCACGGTGTGGATCCAGCTTAAGAATTTCACGTGCCCATTCGTAGCGACTAACTGCACCTGCCCCAGCTAGATGGTAAATGCCTTTAAGGCTAGGGGGATCGTCTGGATTCATCGTCATTTTAGCCACTGCATGTGCGGTCAATTCTGCTAACATTCGTGCCCAGGTGGGACTTCCAACCTGATCGTCAACCACCCGCAAAGTTTCTTTCTCTCGTGCCCAGCGTAATACTTTGACGGCAAAGCTTTCACGACGAAAGCTATAGACCCAACTCGTCCGAAAGATGAAATAGGGGTTCTCGACGGATTGAATTGCCTGTTCACCGTCGAGTTTACTTTTCCCATACACATTTAATGGGTTGGGTAGGTCGTCTTCCGTGTAGGGACTGGTCTTACCCCCATCGAAAACATAGTCTGTGGAATAATGAATCAAGACGGCTTTGGATTTGGCCGCTTCCTCTGCCAGTACGCCGGGGGCGGTCGCGTTTATTGCGTATACCTTTGACACGTCGCTTTCTGCCCGGTCGACATTCGTGTACGCTGCGGCGTTGACAATGAACTGAGGTTTGATCTGTTGAATCTTTTCTCTGATGCTTTTCGTGTCTTCCAGGTTTAGTTCACGCTGACCAAGTGCAATGATCTCACCTAACGGTGCCAGCGTGCGTTGTAGCTCCCAGCCTAGTTGCCCATTCTTTCCTAATAGCAAGATGTGCATTGTTTCCCTGTTTCGTGTGCGAAATGTGGCGTAGGATCAGCTATGTATATAAATGGATCGCCTCATGCCGAAAGTGTATTTTCTTCCAGTAATCCAAGCAAATAGGCTCCGTAGGAATTGTTGATGCCTCTCGCCAAGCTACGTAGCTGGTCGATCCCAATGTAGCCCATGCGATAGGCAATTTCCTCCGGACAAGAGATCATCAGTCCCTGTCGCTCTTGTACCGCCTGGACGAATGCAGCCGCTTGGAGTAAAGATTCGTGTGTCCCGGCGTCCAGCCAGGCTACTCCGCGCCCCAGCAAATCGACGCGCAACTGTTTTTGTTTCAGATAAGCTCGATTCAGGTCGGTTATTTCCAGTTCGCCGCGTGCAGAGGGCTTCAACTGTGCAGCGATTTCTACGGCGTGTGAATCATAGAAATATACGCCTGGCACCGCATAGTTGGAACGTGGTTGACGGGGTTTCTCTTCCAGGCTGAGGGCCCGTCCGCTTTCATCGAATTTCACGACGCCATAGCGCTGAGGATCGCGTACCGGGTAGGCAAATACCAGCGCTCCTTCGGTCAATGCCGCTGCCTGCCGCAATATACCAGGTAGACCATGCCCGAAGAAGATATTATCTCCCAAAATCAAGCAGGATGGTTCCTTGTCGATGAATTTAGCGCCGACGCGAAAGGCATCCGCCAAACCACGTGGCTGCTCCTGTTCCGTATAGGAAAACGTGAGTCCCCACTGGCTTCCGTCGCCCAGTAATCGGCGGAAAAGCGGCAGGTCCTCCGGCGTACTGATGATGAGAATCTCGCGTATCCCGGCCAGCATGAGCATACTTAGCGGATAGTACACCATCGGTTTATCGTATACAGGCAACAATTGCTTGCTGATAGTCAACGTAAGGGGATGTAACCGGGTGCCGCGCCCCCCCGCTAAGATGATTCCTTTCACGCTTGATTTCTCCTTTTGCAGATTGTCTTACAGATTATAGACTTCAGCTTGCGCGAGGGGAGTGCCCGCTATATCCTTGGCTGAAAGGAGAGGTGGTTTGCCAACGGACAGGGACCAGTCGATTCTCAAGTCGGCATCGTTCCATAACAAAGTGCGTTCCCACTGAGGCGCATAGTATGCTGTGGCTTTGTAGAAGACCTCGGCCCATTCACTGATTGTGTAGAACCCATGAGCAAAGCCCGGTGGAATCCAGAGTTGCCTTTTGTTTTGCGCCGACAATTTAATCCCTACCCATTGTCCGAAGGATGGCGAGTTACGACGCAAGTCAACCGCCACATCGTAGACCTCGCCTGCGATCACACGCACCAGTTTCCCTTGAGGTTGTTGAATCTGATAGTGTAATCCGCGTAGCACGCCCTGGCGGGAAGCAGAATGGTTATCTTGTACAAAATCGGCTTGGATGCCTGCTTCGGCGAATTTCTTCTTTTGATAACTCTCGAGAAAGAACCCGCGTTCGTCCTCATACACTTTCGTTTCAATTAAAATAACCGCTGGTATCTCTGTAGACGAAAATTCCATAAAATCTGCTCAACCTCTTTGATATTCTTTGATGGCAGCTTCGACCGAGTCTGCATGGCGTAATCGCCCGTGTTCCAATAAGGCAGCACGTGTACATAATTTACGCACCGTAGCCATATCATGCGTTACGACGAGCGTAGTGACCCCGTGTGTGCGAAATTTTTCCATGCGCGCCTGACACTTAAGGCGAAAAGCCTCGTCGCCAACAGCCATGACCTCGTCTAGAATCAGAATCTCCGGCTCCCAGGCGGTAGCGACAGCAAAGCCCAATCGCGCAACCATCCCGCTGGAGTAGGTGCGTATGGGAGCTTCGATGAAGGCGCCAATTTCCGCAAAGGCCAGAATCTCCTCCATACGGGCTTCGATCTCATGGGCGGGATGCCCAAGTAAAGTTCCGTTGAGAAACACGTTTTCGCGCCCGGTCAACTCTGGATGAAAGCCTGCTCCCAATTCCAACATGGGCGAGACCCGCCCGCGAGTTCGTACACGTCCGCTGGTAGGGGCGAGAACGCGTGAGACCACCTTGAGCAGTGTGCTTTTCCCGGCACCGTTACGTCCGACCACCCCGAAGATTTCGCCTCGCTGCACCTCGAGACTGACATCGCGTAAGGCATAAAAATCATTGAAGTGTACCCGACGCTGGAGCCGTCGGATGGCATACTCCTTGAGCGTCCCCACGCGCTCTTCGGGGGCGGTGTAACGCACGGAAACGTTTTCCAGGCGGATAATCGCCTGGTCGGATGTGGAAAATCCAATGTCGTTCTGTCGGTCAGATACGGTAAGTGAATTCATCGGCTCTCGAAGCGAAGAAGATCCAACCAACGACTAGCGTGAACAAGGCAATTCCCCCACCGATGGCAAGCAGAGACCAGGACGGGAGCGTGCCTCCGTAAATCGGCTGGCGGAAGATCTGCACCAGGTAATACAAGGGATTGAGGTTGAACACCCAGAAACGGTATTTCTCCGGGATTGTTTCGGCTGGATAGATGATTGGGGTCAGGTACATCCAGGCAACCAGGAAAACCTGATACATTTCGGCCACATCAGGAAAATAGAGAGCCCAGGCAGAGAAAATTAGACCGATTCCCAGCGCAAAAGCGGCTAAGAGGAGAAGTGCCACCGGGGCGAAAATAATTGTCCATCGAATAGGCAGATCTATGATTAACATGATTGCAAGAAGAGGTACAAAAGACAATATCAGATTGACGATTCCTGTCCCGATTGATGAGACGACAAAGGCGGTGCGTGGCAAGTATATTCGTTGCAGCAGGGAACTGCCCCATACCATTTGGGTCATGGCGGCAGACGTGGTCTGGGCGAAGAAATTCCAGGCGATCAGGCCGCTTAAAATATAAGCGGGATATCCAACGACGCTGTGGAATACTTGCGAGAAGACCACCGTCATCACCAGCATCATACCCAACGGATTTAACATGGTCCAGGCGATCCCCAGTACAGAGCGTTTGTACCGTGAGACAATGTCGCGCCGGACGAGTTGGAAGATGAGGTCGCGGTATTGAAAAAGTCCGCGCAATTCTTCCAATGCTATTGGACCGCGCCGCGCACTGTCGTATATCGTTAATTTTGCTGTTTCTGATTTCTGCATAGGGGATTGTTTAGTTTTGACAAAGATTAATCCATCAACGTGCCCAATTCTACCATATGCAAAGTTAGGTTTTTTGGCTTCTTGGAAATTTTGTGGTCAACGATGCGCTGAATAATTTTCATCAATATGAACTTTTTTACGCTGACTTCATATGAGAAATAACTTTGCGAAAGTGTACGAAGCGGGTTGATTTGTGTTAAACTCAACTGTTGCGCGCATGAAGCCCAGACATACACTCTTGCTATTTTGCTTGTTGTTCATTCTGTGGATGCTTTCCCCGCAGACGGTTGCTGCGCAGGGAGAACAGCCCACGCCTTCGACGACTCCTGCCGCGACGCTGATTGCGCTGCCCACCCTCACCCCGACGCCGGCGCCGTTTGGCATCTTCGCCCCGACAGAGGGGCAACCTGTCCATGGCGTTGTCAATATTCTGGGCACCAGCGCCAGTGATGGGTTTCAGTCCTTTAATGTTGCCTTCGAGGATGACAGCAGTGCGACCAGTACCTGGTTTCCGCTGTCATCCTCGAATCAGCCGGTAACATCCGGTGTGTTGGCCGTTTGGGATACCACCTCCATCACGGATGGTGATTACCGAATTCGCTTGCAAGCCGTCCTGGCCGAAGGGACTCGTGAGGCCACCATCACCGTGCGAGTGCGCAATTATTCACCGCTTAATACGCCAACGCCTACTGCAACGGTGACGTTGACTCCCACACCGACTGCTACGCCTTTGCCAACGGCTACCCTGACAATCACACCAACGGAGTTCCCCACTTTGCCGGTGCTGCCCACCAATCCGGCAGTGCTGAATCTGACCGGAATTCAATCGAATCTGGGCAAAGGTGCACTGGTCGTGTTGATCGTTTTCGCTTTTTTTGGACTGATTCTTTATCTGCGTCATCGTTAACCTATCACTACCCACTTGCCATTCTTATGCCCGACAACCCTCCCTTCCTCATTGTTGGCCTTGGCAATCCGGGCCGCGACTATAAAGAGACCCGCCACAATATGGGCTTTATGCTTGTGGATCGCCTGGCCGTGCGCCTGAATGCACAGAGTATGCGTTTGCAATCCCAGGCGATTGTGACCACAGCACGTTATGACGATAAGAAACTGATCCTGGCCAAGCCGCAGACCTATATGAATCTCTCCGGCCAATCTGTGCAGGGATTGATTCATTTTTACAAATTGCCGCTCGATCACCTGTTGGTAGCCCACGACGATCTCGATTTGCCATTTTGCACCCTGCGCATGCGCCCAGATGGTGGCGCGGGCGGCCAAAAAGGGATGGCTTCGATCCTCCAGCGGTTGGGTACCCAGAACTTCGCCCGCCTGCGCATTGGCATTGACCGTCCGCCCGCCCGTATGGATGCGGCTGCTTACGTCCTGCAATCGTTCACCCAGAAGGAATTGCTGACTGTCTCCGAGATGCTCGACCGCGCTGCCGATGCCGCCCTGACCTGGGTAACGGAAGGTCTGGATGCCGCGATGAACAAATTTAACGGGAACTCGCTGGCTTGATGCGCCGTCAGGCTCAGAGTTTCCCCGCAGATGCTCATGGAATTGCTCCTCTCCCGCCTTCGTGCGACCCCCGAATACCAATCCTTCCTTAAGCAGGTACAGGAAGATGTTCGCCTGCCTGCGCTTGGACTCTTGCGTTCCGCGCGCCTGCCGTTGCTGGCGGCGCTGCACGGCGACCTGAACCGTCCCTTGTTGCTGCTGACCGACCGCGCCGACCACGCCCTGGCGCTCTACGACGAGCTTGCTTTCTGGGCGCCCGGCGTTTCGCGCTATCTATATTCCGAGCCAAACCCACTGTTTTATGAGGAAGCTGCCTGGGGGGCCTCCACGCGCCGCGAACGGTTGCAGGCGCTGACGGCACTGTCTGTCTATCACTTGCCTTTTGCGCAGAAACCGGCTTCTCCGCCAGTGGTCGTTGCTTCGGTGCGGGCCGTCATGACGCGCACCCTGCCGCGGCGTGATTTTCTCAAGGCCAGTAAACGCCTCGCGCTTGGGCAGGAGATTCAGCCGGATGCGCTGCTCCGCCAGTGGGCGGCGATTGGCTATCAGGCGGCGGACACTGTGCTCGAACCGGGACAGTTCTCTCATCGTGGCGGCATCCTGGATTTGTGGGTGCCGTCTGAGATGCTGCCGGCCCGCCTGGATTTCTTCGGAGATGAGATCGATACTATCCGCCATTTCGATCCCGCTTCGCAGCGGACGCTGGCGCAGTTGGAAAAACTACTGGTGACCCCGGCGCGCGAAGTCCTGGCTACCAAGACCCCTGCCGAGATCGGTTTGCCTGAAGGGACGCAGCTTTCCGAGTTCCATATTCCTCTCTTGCATCCCTTCCCGGCCAGCTTGTTCGACTACCTGCCGCAGCGAGCGCTGGTGCTGGTGGACGACCTGTCGCTGTTGGAAAGCATGGCGGGCGAGGTCGAAGAGCAGGCGGTCAAGTTCCGTCAGGAGTCGGTCGAAGAAGGTGCGCTCGATCATAACTTTCCCATCCCGTACCAGACCTGGTCGGAGCTGCTGGACAGTTTGCAGGCTCATCCCTGGCTGGACTTCGGCCATGCCGAGGAAGGTGTGGCCGAAGCGACACAGCCGCCTGGCTTGGCGCAGCGTTTTATGCCCGATCCTCGTTTTGGCGGACGGCTCAAACCTTTCGTGGAGTACCTGGCGAAACTGGTCGAGGCCGGCGAACAGGCTGTGGTGGTTTCGCGTCAGGCGCAGCGTTTGGAGGAACTCTGGGCGGAACTGCCGCTTCTGGATAGCGGCATCCAGGTGACGGGGAGTTCGAGCGAGGAGAACCCGCTCTTTTTCGACGCCACCCTTTCGGCGGGCTGGACTCTGGCATCCGGCGACGGGCCTCCCATCCACCTGATTACAGATTCCGAGATTTTTGGTTGGGAGCGGCCCACGCCGCGGCCTCGCCAGCGACCGGCTGCCGAGACTCCCGAAGCGGCCTTCGCCGACCTGCGCGTCGACGATTATGTTGTCCATGTGGATTATGGCATCGGCAGGTTCGCCGGGTTGGTGCGGCGGGTGCTGGACGGTCACGAGCGCGAGTTTCTGGCGGTGGAATACGAAGGTGGCGACCAACTGTTCGTGCCGGTCTTTCAGGCGGATCGTCTGACGCGTTATGTCGGCACCGACGGTGCGCCGCCAAGCCTGACGCGATTGGGTAGCAGCGAGTGGACCACTACCAAAAATGCCGTGCGCGAGGCGGTACAGAAGATTGCCGAGGAGTTGCTCGAACTATATGCCAAACGTCAGACGGTGACAGGCTTTTCTTTTAGTGTCGATACATCCTGGCAGAAGGAACTCGAGGAGAGTTTCCCGTACGTGGAGACGCAAGACCAGGCGGCTGCGATCGAGGCCGTCAAGCAGGATATGCAGACGGCCCGCCCAATGGATCGCCTGCTGTGCGGCGACGTGGGCTACGGCAAGACGGAAGTGGCCTTGCGCGCGGCCTTCAAAGCAGTACAGGACGGCAAACAGGTGGCGGTGCTGGTGCCGACCACGGTACTGGCGCAGCAACATTACGAGACCTTCCAGCAGCGCCTGGCGGCTTTCCCGGTGAAAGTGGAAATGCTCTCACGCTTTCGCACCCATCGCGAGCAGGGGCAGATTCTACGCGGTCTGGCGAGCGGCGCGGTGGACATCATCATTGGCACCCATCGTCTGATCTCCGGCGACGTGGCGTTCAAAGACCTGGGGTTGGTGGTGATCGATGAGGAGCAGCGTTTCGGCGTGACGCACAAGGAACATTTCAAGAAGTTGCGCACCGAGGTGGACGTGCTGACGCTGACGGCAACGCCCATCCCGCGCACGTTGTACATGGCACTGACCGGTGTACGCGACATCTCGAACTTGAATACGCCGCCCGAAGAGCGCCTGCCCATCATTACCCACGTGGGGCCGTACTCGCCGCGCCTGGTGCGCCAGGCGATCCTGCGCGAGTTGGAACGCGGCGGGCAGGTCTTTTTCGTGCATAACCGCGTGCAAACTATCGAGGCCATGGCGATGCACCTGCGCCGGTTGGCGCCCGAGGCGCGCATCGGGATTGGGCACGGCCAGATGGACGAAAAGGAACTGGCGGCGGTGATGCACCGATTTAACGAGGCTCAGATCGACATCCTGCTCTCGACCACGATCATCGAATCGGGGCTCGACATCCCGAATGCGAACACGCTGATCGTCGACCGCGCCGACACCTTTGGCCTGGCGCAGCTCTACCAGTTACGTGGACGCGTAGGGCGCGGAGCGGTGCGCGCGTATGCCTATTTCTTTCGGCACCGCAAGAAGGCACCCACCGTCGAAGGGCAGGAACGCCTGGAAGTGATCGCCGAGAATACCCAACTCGGCGCGGGGTACTCAATTGCCATGCGCGACCTGGAGATTCGCGGCGCAGGCGAACTGCTGGGCACACGCCAGTCGGGGCACATCGCTTCGGTGGGATTTCATCTCTACACCCGCATGTTGGCGACCGAGGTCAAGCGCCTGCGGCGCGCCGCCGCCGCGGCTGTGGAAAGTGGGGCTACAGAAGGCGCATTGCTGCCGGCGGTGGCGCGTGTCTCGTCGTTGGGGTCGGCTTTCGAGGACGAGTTGCGCGAACCGGTCACCGTCGACCTGCCGCTGGCAATCGGCATTCCGGCGACGTATATCCCCGATCAAGACTTGCGCCTGCGCCTGTATCGCCGTATCGCCAGCCTGCGCCAGGAAGATGAGATGGAGGCGCTGGTCAACGAGTTCGTCGACCGCTTTGGGCCTTTCCCGGAGATGGCGGAGAATCTGTTCTACCAGATGCGCGTCAAGCTGCGCGCCGATGCCGTGGGACTGGCTTCTGTGAGTGTAGAAAGCGGCCAAATCGTGCTGCGTTATCCGGCCCTGACGGAAAATATGGCGCAGCACACCTTGCCCGATCTGGGAGCCGGGGTGCGCGGCGGGAAGAACGCCTACTGGTGTAATTTTCTGAAAGAGGAGAACTGGCAGGAGCGCCTGCTGGAGACGTTGGATAGGCTCAAGAGCCGCGTCGTGGACGTAATCGATGTCAATCCATCGTGAAGAAAGCAGGCGAATACTCTTCACCGCTTTGCGCTGCTTTGATTATTGAGCAGCGCACTCACGATCCGTTCGGCGGCGCGCCCATCGCCGTAGGGATTGACGGCCCGGGCCATGCGCCGGTACTCGTTCGGGTCGTCCAACAGCAGCTTTACAGTCGAAACGATTTTCCTGCGCTCGGTGCCCACCAGCTTCACCGTCCCGGCCTGGACGGCCTCCGGGCGTTCGGTCACTTCGCGCAGTACCAGCACTGGTACACCCAGGCCGGGCGCCTCCTCCTGGAGGCCGCCGGAATCCGTCAGCACCAACGCAGCGCGTTTGAGCACTTGCACCAACGGCAGATAGTCGAGCGGCGGCAGTAGGCTCACGTGCGGTGTGTTTCCGAGCAGGCGTCGCACGGGCTCCTGCACGTTGGGGTTGAGATGCACCGGGTAGACGAAGTGAATGCGTTCCCCATAGTGATTCGACAACTCACGCAGGGCGGCGCAGATGTCCTTCAGGGGCGCGCCAAAGTTCTCTCGTCGGTGCGCCGTGACCAGGACGAGTTTCCGGGCGGGATCGTTCAGAACCTGTGCCGGGAGTCCCAATTGGACGAGTTCCTGCGGGGGAAAAGGTTGTTTCGCCACCCATTGCAACGCATCGATGACCGGGTTGCCCGTTACGACGACGTTTTCTGCCGGGAGGTTCTCGCGCAGCAGGTTCTGCTTGGACCATTCGGTGGGTGCAAAATGCAGGTCGGCGGCGACGCTTGCCACGCGGCGGTTGATTTCTTCGGGGAAGGGCTGCCACTTGTCGTGGGTGCGCAGCCCGGCTTCGACGTGTCCGAACCGGATTCGGTTGTAATAGGCCAGTAGCGCAACTGTCATCACGGTGGTGGTGTCGCCCTGAGCCAGCACCCAGTCGGGACGCAGGTCTTTAAACACGGGGTCGAGGTGTTTGAAGATGGCTGCGGTGATCTGCGCCAGCGACTGGTCTGCTTTCATCAGATTCAGGTCCACATTGGGGTGGAGGTCGAAGAGCGTCAGCACCTGGTCGAGCATTTCGCGGTGTTGGGCGGTGACGCAGACCAGCGAATTGATGCCGGGTGTGTTCTCCAGGCAGCGGACGACGGGGGCCATTTTGATGGCTTCGGGACGGGTGCCGAATACGGAAAGGATGCGCATGTTGTGAATTCTAGCACGGATTCCCGCTTAGCTTCCTCGCCTGCGGTGAGGCTCTTCGGGAAGCAGCGGGATAAAGTGAGTTTGCGCGCTGCACCCCGCATTTACTCTCTTGCCACGAGAGAATCCAAAGAGCCTATGGCGAGACAACAACCTGCATGTAGACGGCGTCTCCAAAGGGTTGACCGTCAGGGTCGAAGGCCTGCCAGGCGGTTTTATACGTGCCAGCTTGCTGAGGAGCGGTGAAGGCGATCTCCAGGATGGCTTGCGTACCGGCCCGTGCAGGGTACAACGTCTGGTCGGTGTTTGCTCCCAGGGCGTCGCCGTCGATGAGTTTCAGGCGATAGCGAGTGTCCCAGTTGCACGAACCGTCGTTCTCGACGCTCCATTGTTTGTCGATGGAATCGCCGGGTTTGACGGTGGTTCCGTCGGGGACGGTCAAATCGGATAAATATTTCAAGCTGTTGATACAAGGCGGTGTCGCTGTGGATGGCAGGGGTGTGGGCGAAAAGTCGGGGGGCGGAGTCTGCGCGATGGTCACGACGATTGCCGTTGGGGAGACGAACGGAACGATCGTGGCTTGTGTAGCCGCGTTCCCCAGGGCGGTCGGTGGGATAAAGGGCGTGGAAGTCGTCTCCTGGCAGGAGGTTGTCAACAAAGCGACCAATAAAAATACGCAATACGAGAAACGTACCGCGTATTTTTTGTGATTTCGTGGGGCGAACATCTTGCTTATTCGTCTGCGTCGACGTTGCCACTTTCGTCGTCATTGTTGCCACCCATTTCGAGGGGCAAAACCATCTCGCCGCCCAGGGCCCGCTGGCGAATGACTTGTTCGACTTCGAAGGCCAGGTCGGGGTTCTGGCGGATGAATTCTTTGGCGTTTTCGCGTCCCTGTCCGATGCGGATGTCACCGTAGGAGTAGAACGAACCACGCTTCTGGATGACTTCCAACTGCGTCGCCAGGTCGAGCAGGTCCCCGGCTTTGGAGATGCCTTCGTTGAACATGATGTCGAATTCGGCGGTGCGGAAGGGCGGCGCGACTTTGTTTTTGACGATGCGCACGCGGGTGCGGTTGCCGATGACCTCGTCGCCTACTTTGATGCTTTGAATGCGGCGCACGTCCAGGCGCACGGAAGCGTAGAATTTGAGTGCCTGTCCGCCGGTGGTGGTTTCCGGATTGCCGAACATGACGCCGATCTTCTGGCGTAACTGGTTGGTAAAGAGCACCGAGGTCTTGGTCTGATTGATGGCCCCGGAAAGTTTGCGCAGCGCCTGCGACATCAAGCGGGCCTGGACGCCCATGGTGGCATCGCCCATGTCGCCTTCCAGTTCGGAGCGTGGCACCAGAGCAGCGACAGAGTCGATCACGACGATTTCCACCGCGCCAGAGCGTACCAGGGTTTCGGCGATTTCAAGCGCCTGTTCGCCGGTGTCTGGCTGCGAGACCAGCAAGTTGTCGATGTCCACGCCGCATTTGGCTGCATAGGCGGGGTCGAGGGCGTGTTCCATATCGACGAAAGCGGCCGTGCCGCCCAATTTCTGTGCTTCGGCCACGATGTGCTGGCAGATGGTGGTTTTCCCCGATGACTCCGGGCCGTAGATTTCGGTGATGCGTCCGCGCGGTACGCCGCCCACACCCAGGGCGATGTCGAGCGAGAGCGAGCCGGTTGGGATGGCGTCGATGACCATGCTGTGGGCTTCTCCCAGGCGCATGATCGACCCGTCGCCGTAGCGTTTGATGATGTCGCCCACGGCCTTGTCTAAGACGGCCTTTTTGGCGTCGTCCATGGGTTGTCCGGGAGTGGGCAAGGGCCCTTGGGATTTTTTAGCCATGATTCAATTCTCCGAAAATGTGCAGGTTCTCTGGGAATTGGTGAGATGGAGTGGATTCGGCCTCACTTAATCCTAAAGAGCCAACATGCAAAGGTGACAGCTTGTCTTGTGGTGTCGAAAGTATAGCACATATGTTCAGTGCGTCAAGGGGCCGGCGGCGTTGCGATATCGGGCGTCGGCAAGGGCGGCGGCTCCATGCTATAGCCGTATTCTCCCCTGAAGGAAAAATAAGTGATCTGACCCGGCAACACGTTGACCTGTGTCTTGTAAGACTTCTGGGAGTAGATGATTTCTAATTTGTAAACGCCGGCGGAGAGGTCGCTGATAGCCATATTTTCCTGGTAATAATCGTCCGAGTTGACTGCCTCCGGGCCGTAGGTGTCTACCACCCATTGGTGCCCTGTGGCCTGTGAGGTGACGTAGACGGGATCATTGGTGATCAACTTGTGATCGTTGTACATAACACGCCCGACGAGCACACCCCAGCCTTCCGCCGGCGCAATCCATAGCTCCGGGTTGCGTGTATCGTAATACGAGTTCTCGCCGATGCGCACCTCGAAATGCAGGTGGGGGCCGGTGGTTGCGCCGGTTGAGCCGACCTCGCCGATTTGCGTGCCGGTCTGGACGCGTTCTCCCACGTGCGCCAATATGGCGCGCATGTGCGCATAAACCGTATAAAGCGGCTGGCCTCTGTATCCGAAGTCATGCCGGATAACGACCGCCATGCCGTACGGGTCGCTGAGGTTGCCGGGTGTGAAGCTGAACAATCCCCAATCGGCCCAAACCACCGTGCCCGGCCCGGCGGCCAGCACGGCGGTGCCTTCTTTGGCGTCCAGGTCTACACCGGTGTGGGTGACGCCTGGAAAGAAGACGCCGCCATAACGATAGTTCGCCAACGGCCAGTTGACCTCGTCTGCGGCGATGGGCCGCGCGAAGTAGAAGTGGTCGAAGGGCCCCAGGGCCCAGGGAACGGGGTATTGGGGCGGGCGCCAGATGGAGACGGGGTTGGCGCCGGGCGTCGGCAGGCTGAAACGCAACGGGTTGGAGCGTTGATACATGGGCGTGGCTACCACACAGTCGGGATTCGGGCAAACGGGCGTCGGGGCGTCGGCTGTGGCCTGGTTCACGGGCGTCGACGGGGAGTCCGTTCCGGCGGCCAGTACGGCGGTTGGGCCCGCCGCCGGAGCAAGTCCACCCGGGGCCTGGTCGCCGCTAAGCGGGCCGCAGGCCGCCGTCCACAAAAATATCGTTAAGAAAACCAGGCTCCGAATTTTCATGGCGAAGGCGTGAAGGTGGGATTCATGGTGGGTGTGAAAGTGACGGTGGGGGTCGCCGTTTTATAGTAGTAGCCTGTGGGAGTGGGCGTAAGTGTGGGGGTCAGGGTGAGTACGGTGGTCGGAGTGATAAAGATGTCTGGCGGGTAGATCTGCAACATGGCCGAACGCCAATCCAGGCCGCCGGTGATCACGAACTCGTTGAACTGGATGCCGTCGAAGTATGTGCGCCAATCTTCCTGCGAGGCGATGCGCTGCCAGCCGTATTCGTCGGCGATGGTGGTGAAATCGACCCAGTAGCCCGATGGGATGGATTTGAAGGGCTGACCACCCTCCTGGTAGGCTTGTGGGTCCAGGTTGTAGCGGGCGTTCAGGTCCCAGGGCAGGTCGCGCAGTGGTTCGCCCTGGGAGCCGTCTTGCGCCACGGCGCGCAGGTAGACGCGCCAGTAGGCCTGGCCGTCGTGGTCTTCACGCACGACCAGCATCCAACCGGCGTTGAGCAGTAGCGGGTTGAGCGCAAAGGCGCGACCGGTATAGAGCCAATCCTGCTCTTTGCCGGGGTCGAGCGTGGAGGTCAGCGGCGTGTAGGCTTCTTGTAAATTGGCGAGCACATCCCAGCCGGTTTCCTGGATGAGCCGCCGCCGCAAAGCGTAGAACCCCTCGTCGACGGCGTCGAGCAGGTACGGGTGCGGAGCCTGGACGTCGTCCAGCTTGACGACGGAGGAGCGCGAGCCGGGTACATCGGTATACAGCTGTACCAGCGAAGACCATAGCGGCGTGGGCGTGATCAAGGCCGCTTGCTGGAAGATGGTCGCCAGCGAGCCGATGCGCAGCAGGCGCCATTGCAGCCCACGGACGGGCCCGACGGGCGTTGTCTGCAAAGTAATGGTGCCGTCGAGCGTGTAGGCCGTCAGGTAATTTTGGTTGGGTGCGGTGATCAAGGCGGCGAGTTGGTCGCCGTTGTCGTTCCAGGCAGCCCAACTCCCGGTGCCCACGCGCAGGGGCGGCCGCTTGGGGTTGGCCGTATCCCAGACGTAAATGCTATCGGGTTGGCCGGGTTGTTTGGCGACCCAGGCCAGACGACTTCCATCCGGCGACCAGACCGGGTGCGTATCCGACGAATCAGGGGAGTTGCTGACATCGATGAAGCGGTTGTTATCGGGTTGGTCGAGGTTGGCAATCCAGATTTCGTCATCGCCGGTGCGGTTCGATGAGAAGGCGATCTGGCGACCTTTGGGCGACCAAACTGGTTGCTGGTCGACGCCGGGATTGTTCGTCAGGCGGATGGGCGCCTGGTTGGGGTCCACGGTGGAATGGATCATGATTTCCAAATTGCTGTCGATGTACGTGTCGAAGACGATCCACTGGCTGTCTGGCGACCAGGATGGGTCGCCATCGAACTCGGGCGTGTCAGTGAAGCGCGAGGTTTGCCCGGATTTCAAATCGAGGAAATAGATGTCCCAATAGTTGTTCCTGTTCGAGGCAAAGACCAGTTTGCTGCCATCCGGGCTGAGGGATGGTGAGACATCGTCCCACTGACCGTTGGTCAGGCGAATGGGGTTGAGCAGCGAGGGCGCGAAGGCGAACAGGTGAGCGTACCCATTGTCGTACATCGAAAGTAAAAAGGCGGGAACGGCGTCGCCTGGCAGCGGGGTTGTGGTCATCGTCGGCTGGACGGTGGGCGTGTAGGTGGGTGGCAGGCTGCGGGTGGGAACTTCGGTAGGTTGGGGTGTTGGGGTTGCGTTACAGGCGGCCAGTAGGCTCAAGAGAAATACGGTCAACGTAGTAAGGGAGAAAATGCGCGGATTTGTCATGGTGTCAGAGTTGTCAAAAAGATGCGCTAATTGTAATCGCTTGGATGAGAAAAAGAATAATCCTTTGGTAACAGATCGCGGGTGGCGCTGGCGTTTTGGTCAGGGGAGTTTCAGCGTCAACAGTTGCATCGGGTCGAAAAGATGAAAGATGGCGCTCAGCCGCCAGGTCTCGTAATTTTGGGCTTCCTGCTTGGTCTCGTCGGCGGTGTAAAAGGCCATAACCGCGAACGTCCAGCCGGGCGGCCCCCAGCGGGTTTCGAAGTGCAAGTGTGGACCGCTGGTAAAACCGGTCAGGCCCACTTCGCCGAGTTGATCTCCGCAGGTGACAGAATCGCCCAGTTGGAAGGTTTGCGGATATTGCATGTGCGCGTAGACAATGTAGAGCGAATCGCCCGGTGTGATCTGTTGCAGGCTGCGCAGCGCCGACGGAATCCGGTCGTAGGGGGTTTCGATCATGACCATATTGCCGTAAGGCGGGCGATTGTGGATGACCGCGGCGATTCTTCCCTCCAATGCGGCGCGGACGGGCGTGCCCAGGAGTTGCTTGCCGTCCAGGCTGTAGTAGCCCAGGTCGACGCCGTGATGGCCGTCGTCTTTGCGGACGAACTCAGGATGTTGTGGATCGTGGTTTGGGCTGGGGAGGATGAAGGGCTGTGTAATGATGCTTGGGAGTTGGGCCAGGGGACGCCCGCTAATTGGAGAGCATAGTCTGACCTGGGACGTCGGGGTTGCGCTGGGTGGGGGAAGCGGGGTGGCGGTACGGGTAGGCGTGGCCGTCAAGGAGGGCTGCGGCGAGGGCGTTGGGATAAGTGGGGTGGGAAGCACCCTCTCCGAGGCGCAGGCAGCGCTCAAGAGCAGGACAATTGTCAAAAGGCGCCCGAAAAGATACTTTTCAGAGTTCAAAAGTCAGTTCGCGACGGTCTGCGTCGTCTTGTTCCGGGTAATAAAGACGTGCGTTTAACTGAAACCGTCCACTTTGTTGCGGGCCGCGGACATGCATGGTGAAGACGTTTTTGCGACTCATTGGCTCGATGACGCTGGCAGAAGCGATTTCCTCGCCCTGCCGGTCGTTGATTACGACTTCGAGATAGGGTCGCTTTTGGAAGGCAGTCACTTCCACGTAGACGCGCACCCGCCTGGGGCTGCTATCGTCGACGGGTTCGACGCGCAATTCGGTGAAGCGCATTTCCTCCGGCGGGACGGGTACGACGCCGTCTTCGGCCGGATTCAGTTCTGGGAAGAAGGAATCGAAATCGTCTGGCATATAGGTATTATACTCATCACGGGCGAAAATCCCCAAGGGCACAGGTTGCATTTCCCCGGGGTTTTGCAAAAAAGGAAATGTTGCTGCGTGGCAGTCTCGTGACAAGCCAGGAGATTGCTTCATCGGCAAAAAACGCCGCTTCGCAATGACAACCTCATAGAGGAGATAGACTGTCAAGCTACTTTGTGAAAATCCTGGCGCATTTCCTGACGAGAGTTCAAGTTGCGATGGTAAGCAATATATTTAAAGAAGCGAGCCCGGTCGCACAGACCGGGTCCGCTTTGGTGCTTTCTTTTGTCTTCGGAATTAGTTGCCGATTATCCGTGGCGGCGCTGGAACTCTTTCATGAAATCGACCAACGCCTGGGCAGATTCGAGCGGCAGGGCGTTATAGAGGGAGGCGCGCAACCCGCCGACCGAGCGGTGGCCTTTCAGCCCCACCATGTGTTCCTGCTTCGAGGCGGCGACGAACTCGGCTTCCAGTTCTTCCGTCGGCATGCGGAAAGGAACATTCATGTTCGAGCGGCTTTCCTTTTGGGCGTGGCCGCGGTAGAAGCCGCCGCTTTCGTCGATGGCTTTGTAGACGAGCCCGGCTTTGGTCTGGTTGCGGCGCTGGATTTCAGGCAGGCCGCCCAGGTCGAGCGCCCATTTCAACACCAGGCCAACCATGTAGATTCCGAAGCACGGGGGTGTATTGTAGAGCGAGCCACTATCTGCCTGGACTTTGTAGTCGAGCATGGCGGGCAGGTTGGTGGGCACGCGTTCCAGCAGGTCTTCGCGCAGGATGACCACCGTCACACCGGCCGGGCCGGCGTTCTTCTGGACGCCGGCATATATCAGCCCGTATTTCGAAACGTCGACCGGATGGCTGATGAAGTCGGAGGAGACGTCGGCGACCAGCGGCACGCCGCCCGGTGTAGTCGGTTCGTCTTTAAATTCCACACCGTGGATGGTCTCATTGGCGGTCAAGTAGAGGTAAGCGGCTTTGGGGTCCAGGTCGAGTTCGGACTGCTCTGGCAGGCGGCTGTAATTGTCTTTGTCGCCGTTGAAGGCAACATGCACCTTGCCGAATTTTTGGGCGTCTTTGAAGGCCTTTTTGCTCCATGCGCCGGTGACGATGTAATCAGCCGACCCCTCGGGTGCGCGCAGGTTCATGGGGATCATACCAAACTGGAGGCTGGCGCCGCCCTGCAGGAAAAGCACCTTGTAGTTCGACGGAATCTCCAATAATTTACGCAGGTTTTCCTCTGCTTCATGGATGATGCCTTCGAATTCTTTGGAGCGGTGGCTGATTTCCATGACTGACATCCCGGTACCTTTGAAGTCGAGCAATTCTGCTTGCGCCTGTTCCAAGACCGGCAACGGCAGAGTCGACGG
This sequence comes from Anaerolineales bacterium, assembly GCA_046704785.1. Taxonomy (GTDB): domain Bacteria; phylum Chloroflexota; class Anaerolineae; order Anaerolineales; family Villigracilaceae; genus JBJKRF01. Next base: position 18,837 of record JBJKRF010000066.1, read on the forward strand.
ACCGGCGTTGAAGTTATGAGCACGATTGATTTGATTTGACATGAATGCTTACTCCTTTTGCGGATAATGGGTTGGTGTTCAATCGCTGACTTGGGTTGCCCACCTCTGTCTTATTTTGCGATAGAGATGTTGTCTTCGCAATTTTTGTTGTGTGAACGAGTCCTCATTATAACGCTCGCCCTCTCCAGAAAACACAGTCTTTGGAAAATTCCTGCTTTGGATGCCCCCTGCCATGTCAATCTCTGGAGAGCCGAAAACGCTCAGACGGCACTCCTTCTTTTATCATAAGTGGATTTTACCAGATAGTGGCATTCATCACAAAGAAAATGGTATAAGTGTGCTGCTTATCGGTTGACACCCCTATACCGCATTGGTACAATGCCTTTGTGAAAAGTGTGACGAAGTGTGAAGCAGGGTGCGCAATCCATGGTTGCGCTGCCCTGTTTTTTCGGCTGAAGTATCATTCTCCAGGAGACGAATCATGAAAGTTTTAGTTTGCGACAAAACCGAATTGGATGCCATCGAGCGTATGCGCGCTGCCGGCTTGACTGTGGATGTGCGCGACGATATCACCCCGGAAGAACTGCCGAACGTGTTGTCGGCCTACGATGGCATGGTCGTGCGTAGCCGCACGAAAGTCCGTCAGGCGCTGATCGACGTTTGCCCGAACCTGAAAGTCATTGTGCGCGGCGGCGTTGGCCTCGACACCATCGACGTGGACTACGCCCGTTCCAAGGGGATTATCGTGATGAACACGCCCTTGGCAAGTTCCGCCTCGGTGGCCGAACTGACCGTCGGCTATATGTTCATGCTGGCGCGTTCTCTCTACCGGGCCACGGCGTCTGTGAAAGCTGAAAAATGGGAGAAGAAGTCCTTCGAGGGAGACGAAATTGGCGGCAAGACGCTCGGCCTGATCGGAATTGGAAACATCGGCAAGGAGGTTGCCCGCCGCGCCACGGCGCTTGGGATGCAGGTGATCGCCTACGACCCGTATGTGAAATCGGCCCAGGACGTTACCCTGGTCTCCCTGGATGAACTCCTGGCCCAGGCCGACTACATCAGCCTGCACCTGCCCAAAACCAAAGAGTCCGCTGGGATGATCGGCAAGGCTCAATTCGACAAGATGAAAGATGGCGTGCGCGTCGTCAACTGCGCGCGCGGCGGCATCATCGACGAAGGCGCTTTGTATGAGGCCCTGGTGAGTGGCAAAGTGGCCGGTGCCGCCCTGGACGTGTATGCGGAAGAGCCGCCCACCGATTGGAAACTGGAGAAACTGCCCAACGTGATTGGTTCACCGCACATCGGCGCTGCCACGCACGAGGCCCAGGGGCGCATCGGCGTCGAAGTGGCCGACAAGCTGATTGAGTTTGCCAAGACGATGAAGTAGAGCTTATCGTAGGGACATCGCATCCGATGTCCCTACGATACCTTTAAGGGTATCAAGGAATCGATTGTGAAAACCTTTGACGATATCGGTGTTCGTATTCCACAAACATACCTGCCCAGGGCAGGCACCGATCTGCAAAAATGGGCGGTGATCGCCTGCGACCAGTTTACGTCCCAGCCGGAGTACTGGCAAAAGGTGGAGAAAATCGTCGGTGAGGCGCCCTCGACTCTTAATTTGATCTTCCCCGAAGTCTACCTGGAATCCCCCGGCAAAGACGAACGCATCCGCAACATCCAGGCGGCCATGCGTGATTATCTGGGCCAAGGCATTCTGCAACTGCATGAGGGGGTGATCTACGTCGAACGTAGCGTCTTAGGGACGATGCGCAAGGGCCTGTTGTTGTGTCTCGACCTGGAGCGTTACGATTACAGCAAAGGCGCCAGCAGTTTGATCCGCGCCACCGAAGGCACCATCCTCAACCGCCTGCCGCCGCGCATGAAAGTGCGCGAGGCCGCGGCGCTGGAACTGCCGCACATCCTGGTGCTGATCGACGATCCGCAGCGTACCGTCATCGAACCGTTGCAGGCGGCGAAACCGGGGCTGGAGAAGCTTTACGATTTTGACCTGATGCTCGATAGCGGTCACCTGAGCGGCTATGCCGTTGCCCCTGAATTGGAAACCGATATCATCGCTGCCATGCGGGCATTGGCATCTCCCGAAGCCTTCGCTGCCAAATATGGTGTCGAGAACCAACCGGTGTTGCTCTTTGCCATGGGCGATGGCAACCATTCGCTCGCCACGGCCAAGGCCGTTTGGGAGCAGATGAAACCCACCGTCGGCATGAACCATCCGGCGCGTTATGCCCTGGTCGAGATCGAAAACGTGCACGACGCGGGGCTGACCTTCGAGCCCATCCATCGCCTTTTGTTTGGGCTGAAGAAGAATCTGATCGAGGCTTTGAAGTCTTATTTCGGCGCAGAACTTACCTATGTTCCTGTGGCGGGTGCGGCAGAAATGGTCGCGGCGGTCGACTCGGCCACGGGCTCGCAGCAAGCGATTGGCCTGGTCGGCGGCGTTGCCGACGGGAGCTTTGGTGTGATCGAGATTGCCCATCCTGCCACCAACCTGCCGGTGGGCACGCTCCAGGCTTTCCTCGACCCGTTCCTGGAGACCGGCGGCGCTGAAAAGATCGATTACGTGCACGGCGAGGAGGTGGTCGTCAGGCTGGGCGCGCAAGCCGGCAACGCCGCTTTTTATCTGCCCGGCATGCACAAGTCTGATCTGTTCAAGACGGTCATCCTCGACGGCGCATTGCCGCGCAAAACTTTCTCGATGGGGGAAGCGCACGAAAAGCGCTTTTACATGGAAGCGCGCAAAATCGTCTAATTTGCGAGGGCGGCCATCGGGTCGCCCTTATAAATTTTGGCTCAACCGTTTTTAACGGGAAACCATTCTTTTAACCACCAAGGACACGACGAGCACGAAGGAAAAAGCGGGCAAAACCTTGAAATTTCCTCCTTCGTGCACCGTTCTGGCCGTCGTGGTT
>JBJKRF010000067.1:0-41706 GCA_046704785.1 Anaerolineales bacterium
GAGCCGTCATGTATCCCGAAAGAAACCGTTTGGGAGTGTTGCCTGGATAAAGTATACTGCCGAACTGGCAGGTCGAGAGGCCGTACAACGCATTGGAGACACCCGCTTGCGTGGCAGTCCCGTGCTGCACCGTGGTCGCCGGTCAAATTGATGTGTTCAGTGGTGGCGAGGGGGAAAGGCGAAGACCCTGATGAGGAAGCTAAGAATTTGAGTGACCGGGGCCTGCCGATTTCAATCCAAAGGAGAAGCACATGAGAAGGAAAGGCAAACGCACGAAAGGGATCGAGCAGGCGCATCCATTTGCAGGGATGAGCAAGGTCAATGCGAATGCAGCCGGAGTGGACATTGGTGCTGAAGAGATCGTAGTGTGCGTGGCAGCAAACGAAAGCACCCAGTTGGTCAGGGGTTTTGGGAATTACACGGTGGATTTGGAGGCGATTGCAGATTGGTTGAGTGAACACCAGGTCAAGACGGTGGCGATGGAGAGCACAGGGGTATACTGGATTCCGCTATTTGAGTTGCTGGAGCAACGGGGCTTTGAATGCCTGCTGATCAGTTCGCGCTCGTTGAGGAGGGTGGCAGGGCGGAAGGCCGAAGCCGCGCGGAAACGGTAGGCGGAAAACCAGGTCGAGAGCGCGCTGGCGGACATTTTGTGCGCGGCTTTTGACCTGCCTCTCTTGTTCGTGCCATTTGGCACATCCTGGAGATAGCAGGTCACCTCAAGCCGAATCGTTTTGCATCACATCAAGGGCTTTTATATGAAATCAATTGTAGTGTTTCAGTGATCTTCTTGTTTCCTAAACTCGTCTGGATTGTCTGTTTGACGATTCCAATACCGCGAGCCAAAGTATAGGCGTTCTGTAACGACGCGGTTGTACTGCCACTCCCATTTACTTGTATATTGAGCGAAGTATCGTTCGAAAGACTAAGCCCTTTCAAGGTTCTTCCTTCGAATGTCACCGGATTTGTATCTAAGACGTGCCAGGTTTGGTCTACTTTCAGCGTACCGTTTGCGTTGATTCCCCCTGCCATTTGCATGGAGAATCCACCATTGATGGATAGATTCCATTTCGCATTGGGAACAAGTTCAGAGGCTGGCGGCAAGATGACCCCTTGCCCTTTAAGGTCTTTTAACGTAAGGTGCACTTGGCTGGTATCCATGGCGTTTAACGTAGCGAAATCGTAAGAAACGATCCCATCTTTTGCTGTACAGTCCCATTTGTAATCGATCTGAACGGCGCCACCCGGCGTTTGCATGACTGCGCTCATGTGCGCCGTAGCTGTTGTCAGGTCTCCCGTGACCGATGTCACCGTCCATTGGAGGTTTTCGTTGGCCGGTTGGACTTTATAAGTCCAGGTTGCGCCTTGTTGCAACGGTAGATATGGATGGTCACAGGCGCTTTGTGGTGTCGCTGTGTTGTCATTTGCAGTCGCTATCGCAGGGACGGCTGTTTTGTCGACGCTAGGGGTTGCCGTGGGGGACGACCTTACTGGCGAACTGGTTGAAACGATTTTATTCGGGGTTTCCTGTGTGGGCGTTTGGCTGTTGTTTGTCCCTGAAGCGCAAGCAGACAATAAGATTGTCAGTGTCAACAATCCGGATAATAAACGCAATACTTTCATGTTTTGATCCTCCAAATATTAATAAATTTATGGGCGATGACGCTACGACACCATCCTTTTCCCGAAAAGCGACTTTAAGCTTTACCAGTGCCGTTATCAAACACGAATCAAGCTGAAAAAGAGCTTACTGCTGATGAGTAATCTCTTTTGCCTTTGCGCAGGCGCGAGCAAAAATGCCATGATTGAACATGGATCGGTAGATCTCAGTGAGGCCCCCAGCCACTACCCAGATGGTTCACTGCAAATCAAAAAAACGCAAAGTTGGGCGAATGTCGCGTTGGAACCGTACGCGCTGTTCAGCTTTGAAGCTGTGCCAGCAGATTGCGATAGTCTTCCGCGTTGGGCGGATTCATGGTCAGGATGCGGTTGACGATATCGACTGCGCCAGCCTTATCACCCGTTTCCATCAACTTGTCCCCGATAGCGTCCAGTTGTTCGATGGCCTCGCTCGTCCGTCCCGCTTTGTAGAGCTGCTCCGCGAGGGTGCGCTGTAGGATGACTTGATCGCCATGTTCTTCGAGCAATTTCTCTACAAACGGGATGGTCTCCTCGCTGCGTTGGTTACTCTCCAGGTAGGCGATGAACGACTCCAGTTCGGCTTGGGCCTGTTGCGGTTGGGCCAGGTGAAAGTTCAGTTCGATGAGTTCCTTGCGGATATTGGCATCGTCGGGGCGCAGCGTGCGGATTTGTTCGTAGACTCGCAAAGCTTGGCGCCAGTCGAGCCGTTGCATGTCGATATCGGCCATGCGTTGTAGGATTTGCATACTCCAGGTGCGGTTGGCATTCGGCTGTTGTGCCAGGCGCAAAGCGGTCGTGTATGTTTTGCGGGCCATATCAAGTTCTGCAAGACGATAATACAAGTCTGCCAGGTCCATGTACTCGGCGATGGCTTCGTCTACTTCACCACGTGCGGTCAACTGCTCGATCAGGCGTGTTCGCGCTGAGAAATCCATCGGGGCGAGCTGGATGATTTTCCTGAGCAGGTTCGTGGCCTGAGAAACTTCGCCACGTACGCTGTAGGAGCGCGCCACTACGTTGTATTTCGCAATGGCATCTTCTGTGAAGTTCTCGCGTACGAGCAGGTCTCCAACCAGGATGTGCAATGGTAAATAGTTAGGCGCGTAAACCAGGGCGTGGAAAGCTTCATCCATGGCGGAGCGCAGGTGATTGCCGCGCGCCAGTTGGTTGACACGGTTCATTGCGTCGATCACTTGGCTGGACTGCGCCTGAATCAAGATTTCGGCCAAGGGAAGAGTCTGCCCGCTTTCGGTCTTTGGCATTTCGTCGCGAGTCTTTACCAGGTATTGACGCCAGTTTGGCCGTACCAACATTTCGTCGATGTTAGTACAAATCTTCGTCAGTTGTTGCTCGTCGCTTTCGTCGTTGATGGACTCGATCAGGGGTTCGTAAAGCTGACGGATTATTTCCGCCTGTTCGACGTCTACGACAGAAACATCTGCGAGCTTCAAGGCCTCCAGGTATTCGATGGCTGCTTCCTTCGTTTTACCAACCCTATGCTGAACTTGCCCACTGATTAAACGGGCTGCCAGCGCATAGTCGTCATGTTTGATGGACTGTTGCAATAGGCGCAGCGTGCTTTCGACGCGTTCCCCATTTGCGCGTAACAAGGCCAGGTCGAAGTACGCCGCCGGATGACTGAATCCGTTTTCGATGGCGTGGTCGATCTCGTCTGCGGCGACATTGTTCTGATTCTTCATTTGGGCGTCGATTGCCTGACTCAAATGCAATAGAATCTTGGTTTGTTCCGCCTGCCCTGTCAGTTGCCCGGTACCGCGCACGATGGCCTGCAAGCCACGCCGCGCTTGAGCCTCACTACTGTCGTCAGACAGATCGAAGAGCACCTCTGCCAGCACTTTGAGCGCTTTCTGCCGCGCTTCGTTGATCGGGTCGGGACTCTCTTTGATAGGCTCTTTGGGACTTTCCAATTCTTTGACGGCTGCCATTCGCAATGGGCCGGTGCCACCCTTGGGCCGCATCGGTTTGGGAAGCAGCTTGCCGGCGTTCATCAGGGCAAGCGCTTGTTTGGCCTCCGTACTTTCCGGATCAATTTGCAAGGCATGTTGCAGAATCGCGCGCGCTTTTTCCGGATTTCCGCTGTTTTGAAAAATGCTCGCTGTTGCAATGTATTCATTGATCGCTTGCTTGATTGCGCCCGTCTTTTCATGGACAAGCGCCAGCCGCGAGCGTGCGTTGATATTTTCGGGGTTGAGTTGCACTACCCGCAGCCAGTTCTCCGTGGCTTTTTCCACCTCGCGTGCCTTGAGGTACAGTTCGGCGGCGCGCAAAGCAGCCTGGATCGCTTCGTTCAGGTCACCGAGACGTTCGTGCAGCAGGGCAATTTTTTCGAAAGGGATGGGATCGTCAGGAGAGAGTTGGGCCGCCTGGATATAGGTCTTGAGCGACTCATCATATTTTTGGAGTTGGTATAGCGCCAGCGCGTAGCTGTTGAGCGCTTTCGCATTATCGGGAAACTCGTCGATTGCTTTCTGGTAAGCAAGCGCCGCCCGGTCCCACATCTGATCCCAGGCAGCCGAGTGCCCGTCGTTCATTGCTTTTTGAAAAACATCTTCGCGTCCTGGCATGTTTGCTCGTCAAAATTCGGTTTCAGAAATGGTTGGTTACTCTCGGATGGTTTCCCGACGAACTGCTTATTTAGTGTCCAGAACTTGCATTTCGCCCCAGTGAACTCCCCAACGTGCTTCTGTCGAAAGCGGAATGCTCATCGGGTAAGCCTCTTCCATCACCTTTTGGACGGTGCGCGCGGTCGTTTCCAGCTCATCCTGCGGACATTCTATCACAATCTCGTCGTGTACTTGCAGGAGCATTTGCCCGTGCAGTCCGGCTTGTTGGAGCGCGGATGGGATGTGCAACATGGCGATCTTCATAATGTCTGCAGCGGTGCCCTGGATAGGCGAGTTGATGGCTTCGCGCTCCTCGCGGTTACGGATGACCTGGCTGGGTGGATTCTTGAGCATTGGGAAATAGCGCCGACGCCCCAGCAGCGTTTCGACGTAGCCTTGTTCGTGCGCCAGGCGTTTCGTCTCTTCGATGGAACGTTGGATGGCCGGAAAGCGCTCGAAATACGCTTTGACGAAGCGCTCCGCCTCGGCCAGGGTCAATTCCGTCGAACGGGTCAACCCAAAGGCCGACATCCCGTAAATCAGGCCAAAGTTGATCGCTTTGGCGTGACGGCGCATCTCCTTGGTCACCTCCGCCAGCGGCACGCCGTAAATTGCGGCAGCGGTGGTGGCGTGAATATCCTGCCCGGCGCGGAAAGCGGACAGCATGGCCTCGTCTCCGGCAACGTGCGCTACAATGCGTAACTCCACCTGCGAATAGTCCACCGAAAGCAGCACGTTGCCGCTTTCGGTGATGAACCCGTTGCGCACGCGGCGCCCGGTTTCGGTGCGGGTGGGGATGTTTTGCAGGTTGGGGTTCGAGGAGGACAGGCGTCCCGTCACGGCGCCGACCTGACTGTAGGAGGTGTGGACGCGCCCGGTCGAGGGGTCCACGGCGGCGGGCAGGGCGTCCACGTAGGTTGACTTCAGTTTCGATAGTTCGCGATGCTCCAGCACCATATCCACCACCGCGTGTTGCCCGCGCATCTCCTCCAACACGTCTGCAGCCGTGGAATAGTTGCCGCTGGCAGTCTTGCGCCCACGGTCGGGCGGCGTCAGGTGCAGGCGGTTGAAGAGCACATCCGATAACTGTTGCGTGGAGTTGACGTTGAAAACCTTCCCCACCGCATCGTAAATCTGCTTCTCGATCTCCGCCATACGTCCGCTGAGTTCTTTGGAGAAACTGTGGAAAAAGTCCAGGTCCAGGCGGACGCCGTTCATCTCCATGCCGGCCAAGACCGGGACGAGCGGCATCTCGATTTCCTCGAAAAGCTTGAGGCCGTTGACCTGTTTGAGTTCGGCCTCCAGCAGCGGTTTGAGCCGCAGGCAGATTTCCGCATCGGCGGCGGCGTATGGCGCAACCGCCTCCACCGGCACATCGGCCATCGAAAGCTGGTTTTTGCCCTTGCCGATCAGCGCCTCGATGTGCGTCATCTCTTCTCCCAGCCGCGCCAACGCCAGATTCTTCAGCCCAAGGTTGCGCGACGAAGGATTGATGATCCATTCTGCGATCATGGTGTCAAATGAAAGCGGTACCACTTTCAGGCCCTGACGCGCCAGAATTAGATAATCATATTTAACGTTGTGCCCAATTTTGGAAATGTGGGGATCGGTCAGTGCTACCGTTAAAGCGGCGATGACCTGTTCGAGCGGCAGATTCTGCCCTGCGGTATGCCCCACCGGAACATACCACCCTTTACCGGCCTCCGTCGCTAACGAGATTCCCACGACCTCGGCGCGCATCTCCTCGGTGGAGGTGGTTTCCGTGTCGAAGGAGATGCAGTCGGCCTTTTGGAGCGCTGCCGCCAGACGGTTGAGTTTTTCCGTTGTATCGACGATTTCGGTCTCCGGGCCGCTGACGGGGTGCGTCAGCTGTAACACTGGCGCAGGCGCGCTCTCGCCGAAGAGCGGTAGTTGGCCGCCGGACGGCGCGCGCCGTCGGACGACGGCGGCCTGGGGCGCAGCAACACGTCCGCTTTTTTCGGCAGTGGGACTCAGCGCCTGGATGCGCGGAATCAAGGAGCGAAACTCCAGCTCCTGGAAGATCTGTTCGATTCGGGCCGGATCGTAACGATCGATGTGGGCCTGTTCCAGGTCGAGTTTGATGTCCAGGTCGGTGTGAATGGCTGCCAGGTTGTGACTCATCCGGGCAGAGTCGCGCCCTTGCTCAAGCTTGGTCTTGACCGCCGATTTGAGTTCATCCAGGTGAGAATAAATATTTTCCAGTGTGCCGTATTGCTCGAATAACGCCCGGGCGGTCTTTTCTCCAATGCCTTTTACGCCGGGAATATTATCGGACGAATCGCCTACCAGCGCTTTGTAGTCCACCACCTGATCGGGACGCACGCCGAAGTATTCCTTGACCGACTCCGGCGTGGCAAAATCCTGGTCTTTTCCGGCCAGATATACGATCAGGCGTTCGCCGACCAGTTGCAGCAGATCGCGGTCGCCGGTGATAATCTTGACGCCCAGCCCCTGCGCAACGGCCTGTTTTGCCACCGAGCCAAGCACATCGTCGGCCTCGTAGCCTTCCATCTCCAGGCGCGGAATGTTGAAAGAGTCGACCAGTTGGCGAATCCGTTCGATCTGCACGCGCAGGTCGTCGGGCATTTTGGCGCGCGTTCCCTTATAGTTCGGGAAAATCTGGTCGCGGAAGGTTTTACCCGTGTCGAACGCGACGGCCAGGTAATCGGGGCGGTCCTTCTCCAGAATGCGCAGCAACTCGACGGCGAAGCCGTAGGTGCCGGCGGTGGGCTCTCCCTGGCTGTTCTGCCAGCGCCCGGCGCCTGCACCCCCCGTCAGGGCGAAGTATTTTCGATAGGCGAGCGCATGTCCATCGATCAGGTAAAGAGTAGGCGGCATGATATTAATGTACCATAGAAAGCCAAAAATAGTTCGGCGCGGTTCTTTGGGATTCCCCGTGGTCAGGGGCCGATAAAAAACACAGGACACGTGGTTGACGTGTCCTGTGTATAACATCTCTGGAATGTCAGTGGTGTTCGATGCCCTGGCGGTGGCGCGTTTGTTTGATGAAATCGCGCACCAGTTTCGGGGGGTGGGGTTCCGAACTGCCCATGATCAAATAACCGGGGGCCCAGAAATCTCCGGAAGGGTTCTCGACCTTGAAGCGTGGAAAATCCGAAAAGATACGCTCAGACGTTTGCTGGCGGACGATGCGCATGATATAGCCCGGCGCCGTCGATGGCGGCACGCGCACTACCCATTGCAGATATTCCGGGCGAATGGAGAAATGTTCCAACCGCCAGCCAAACGCCACACAGACCTGTGGAATCCATTCGGTAACGCGGTCGGCCAAATCGCCAACCAGGTGGTGCGTATCGAAACGCGGAATCAGCAGGCAGGCGTAGCTGAGATTGACGAGCGCAGGCGAGGCCGGTTCCAACAAGATGCGGTGAGCCACTTCCGTGACCGACTCCGTGCTGGAAGGACGCGTCTCGATCATGGATTGCGTGTCTTCCTTGGAAAGTTCCTGTCGGCGCGTGGCGGCCATATCTGAGGGGACGTGTACGCGAGTCTTTGCCATCTCTTTCAGATCGACGTCGAGTTCGTCGGGCGTTGGCTCGCTTTCGGTTTTTTTGTCCGACTCGATGCTCATATACGACGAACTGATTCGAACTGCCGGAGAGGTCTCCTGGCTGAAATTGGTTGGCATGTACACGGCCCGTTTGTCCGGCGGTGCTATCGGCTGGGATGGCGAGGATTGGGTCGCTTTTTCTCCGGGTGGATTCTCCTCCCATGGAAGCGTAATACGTTGCGAGGAGGCCATCCGTTTTTCCGGTATCGGGGATGGAATATCTCCCAGCAGGTCGGAGATGGGCGGCAAATCTTCGTCGTTTTCTTCTGCCGGGCCGAAGTCTGAGAGGGACGCTTGTGCTTGTTGATTTTTGTTATCGAAGCCACCATCCGCCAGGGTGCGTACCAGTTTCCCCGCCTGGGTTCGGATGGTGCTGAACGGCGTCTCTGCGTCAAAGACCAGCGCCAGAATCATGTTGGTGGAAAGCTTGGTGGCGTACAACATGTGTTGCGCTTCTGTCGATTGCAGCCGTACAAAGCGCAGCAAATCGCTCTGTGCTTGTTCGTCCCAATAACGCCGGATGGAACGGGCCAGCTCTTCGGCAGCTTCGCGCGAAAGTTGCCCGGCATACGCCCACAGCTCGTCCTGACGGGTGATGAGGGCTGCCTGGGCCGATGACTCGAGCGTCAGACGGGTCAGATGCTGGGCCGCTTTGGAGACATCTTTGAGCCACATCAGGCGCGAGGTCTCGGCCAGAATTTTTTCTGGAATGGGAGAAGCAGATATCGTTTCCCTGGTTTCAGATGGAACTGCTTTTTTTAAGTATTTCTGCAATTCGGGGATGGAGATCGGTTTGGTGAGTGTCGCCAATGGAGAGATGCGCCCGGTATCTCTTTCCTGGCCGGAACGCATAACGAAGATGAATTGAATATCTTCTTTGATCTGTTGTAGCGCATACCCCACATCGACGACGGAAATATCGATGTCATTCAGTTCAGCATCCAGGATCGCAAGGGGGCAGTTTGCTTTGCGAACATAACGAATGGCTTCGGAGAAGTCCGCAGTCACGAAGATATCATGCGTTTCACTATTCAGGCTCTTTCGAATGAGCCCGCCGAAACTGGCCTGAGGCGTGACGACAAGCAATGGGACTGTCATAATAATCCATAAAAGTTTATCACGACAAACGAAGGGAAACAAGCGGTATTTCAGTGGGGAACATTTCAGTTTGAGTACAAAAACGGTGTTGGCGCTTTTATTTTCTTTCTGCGTGGCTGCTTTTGCACAGGCCAAAATTTGTCGGACAAATAGGTTCGCACTTGATTTTGATTGGCGTTTATGCTATGTATAGGATATTGGCTCTTTTGAAGCTTCTGTGATATGGATCAATATCGTAGTGTGTGCAAGGTGAAATGTTGTGTGCACATTATGGATCCGCTTTATCACGTTGATTCTTGGAAGCCCAGGCTTATCCTTTTGTAGAGGGTCTTTATGCATCGTGAACGAGTTTCGGAAAACGTGTATTGGTTCCAGAGTGAAGTGTATGCACAGGTGACCGCCGGTGTTGTGGCCGGGCCACAATGGGCAGTTGCAATTGATACCTTGGCGACACCAGAAGAAACGCTTGGCATTCGAGAGTTTGTCGAGCATGAACTTGGTCTACAAGTGCGTTATGTCATCAACACACATTATCACGCAGACCATAGTTGGGGCAATTGTTTCTTCCCAGGTGCGATGGTGGTTGCTCATTCTCGTTGTCGGCAGCTTCTTGTGGAGAGAGGTTTGTCTTCATTGGAAGGCGCAAAGCGGCAGAATAACGCTTTACGGCAGATCAAAATCGTTTTGCCGCATCTGACATTTGATCAAGGGGAACTCAGCTTGCGCGTTGGGAAAAAGAACTTGATCCTGGCCTCTGCGACTGGTCACAGTGGTGACGGGATTTCTGTATTGGTTGAGGAAGACCGCATTCTTTTCGCCGGCGACGCTTTTATGCCGCTCCCGTACCTGGTCGACGGCAATATTGACGACCTGACTGCTTCGATCAAGCGGATTGGGCGTATGGGACTCGAAAACATCGTCCAGGGCCACGGCGATATCATCCTGCGCGGAGAGATCGAAGCTGCCGTTAAAGAAAACTTGGCTTATCTTTCGTCCATCCGTAAAGCCGTACGCACGGCGCTCAAACGGAAATCTCCCCTCGATTATCTGGAAGAGGTGACGATCGAGGAGTGCGGCAAAAGCCGTGTCTATTTGAGCGGACTCGCCGAAGCCTTGCACCGCCGTAATTTACGGGCGTTGTATCAGCACATGCTCGATGGGCATAACGACACTGTCGATGCAGACGAGTAAGATCCTGTTCCTACGGCGTTTCGTGCAGGATCTCTTTTTTCTCACCTCTGGATTTTATTTTCCCATGCAAGCTAACGCCGACGATGCGTTCTGTACCCCCAAACAGTTTTTTGATATTGGGCCGCAGCGACCAGACCAACAGGATTTCGGCCATCAGGCCGTAAACGGCGTCTGTCCAGGGTGCGGCTCCGAGGGCAGCCCGAACTGTGAAGATGGCAATCGCCGTCAGCCCTATGGACATCGTCGTCACCGAAGCGTATCCCAATAAGAAAAAAACGGCGATTCCAACCGGAAAGATAATAAAGAGCGAGGGAAACCACAGGCCAACGGCGCCGCCCAAAGCCGGGGCGCCACCTGCACCACCGCGCAAGCGTATAATATGCCCGTTTTTGTCGCGTTCCGGCAAGAACAGGGAATAGTTATGGCCTAAAATGGCTGCCACAGGCGCCAATATTTGCACCCAATGGTTTCCCGGTAGGATGAGTTGTGCAGCCCATACAGCAGCTGCCCCTTTTACTGCATCCATGATGCCGGTTACTACGCCGGCCCAGGCTCCGGCAGCGCGCATGGCATTCGTCCCACCTGTACGACCGCTTTCCACCGTGCGTATATCCTGGCCCGTTTTAAGCCATACGATAATGACCCCAAAGGGAATCGATCCCAATACATACCCCAATAGCACCAGTCCGATACCGATCAAAATTAACATGATTATCCTCCAAGATAATCTTTAAGAGCTTCTTTGGAATTGTTGTGGGAGGGGAAAGAGAATTTTCCGACGGTCTCTACCACGCAGATTCCTGGTGAGCCTTTTACAAGAAAACACGAAACCGGGTTATACGTTACCTGTCTGTAAGTTGGATAGGAATTTCGGCGGCATAGCCCTTCTCGATCCAGAAGGCACGCGCCAACCAGCCGTCTGTCGTTGGCGCCCAGATCAAGTTAGCGACTTGATAAGCAGCCTCGCGAATGTCTGTGGGGGACGGCAGTGGAGGGCCACCTGGATGGGAATGAAAAACTCCGACCATCTCCAGCCCCGCCTCTTCGATTTGCGCAAAAGCCCTTAATTGTTCCCTGGCATCCATACGGAACCGGACCGGACTCCCCGCTGCATTTTTGACCGTTAGAACTACTTTGACCACCCCTGCCCGTCCGGCCAGGAGACCACAAGCTTCCAAGGGCGCCTGCGCATCCACGTGCCGTTCCATCTCTTTCCACTGCGAATTAAGCAGGTGCAGTGCTGGGAGAGATAAAACATGGGAGTGCATTTTGGACGGGCGAAGCCCATGCTCCTCGTTGTTTCTCGCAGCATTTGCAGGATGTGTTTGATGGGTCATAATTTTAAAAGCAACGCCGCTGCCCAGAACAGGGCCAGCGAGATAACTGCTTCCACCAGGGCGCGTTGCAAGGGCACTTCTTCTCCAATGTTGATTGCCAGACCCGTCAACGCATAGAGCGGGCCTAATAGCATTAATCCGTACTGGATGGGGCTCAAGGGCCAGTAATGTAAGGCTGCGCCAACTTGTGAGCAGGCCAGCCCAATGCCGATGGCCCATTGAAACTCCCACCGGCTGGAAAGCCGCAGGTTGAGCGCGCGCAAACTGACCAGGCCCGCGGCCAGAAAAACGGCTGCCTCAAGCACGAACAGGCGCGCTTCTGCATAGTCGAGTGCGCTGATCAAGATCAGAAATAGCGCATACGATAACGCAATGAGACCTGCCGAAGCCACCGGATAGCGCACGTCTGACGGATCGAGCACAATATATTCTGAGACGAAGACCAGTACTAACAAGACGCTACCTAACCCAAAACTGACCCACCAGGCTGGGCCAGGAGGCAGGGTATAGAGCGGTACGCCAATGACAAAAGCAGTCAGGGCAGGGAGAAGCCAGTGTTGGAGCGTGTTCGCTTCTTCAAAGTTTGGATGGCTGCGCAACAACCAATCCATGCCCGTGGCTGTCAATCCGGCGGCGAGCAGCGTTGATGCAATTGTCAGGTTGAGCGGGATTGAAATGACGACGCCGAGCAGGTCGAAATCCAGCGAGTAACGACTTGTCTCGATCAAGCGCGTCAGCGCGTAAGCCAACAGCACGGCAGCGACCAAAACACTCATCCGGTCGGCATCCGGCAGTTGGCGACGTTCCTGTGCCATAATTGCATTGTACCCGTCACAGGCTATCAAGGGAAGGTTCTTTGGGCATTCCCTAACGGTCTCTTCATAAAATATGGGGTCGCATTGCAAGCCATGTTGTTATGACTCCGAAAGCCAAGCGAAGAGGGTGCCTGTGGTAGAATTAAATGTATCATGGAAACGCGCATCCCTGAACTTCCGCCGCCTCCGCCGGGTCCAGTTCGAGCTTTGGTGAATGGTTTCAACGCAGTTGCCAATGACATAATGGTCATTTTAATTCCCGCCCTGTTTGATTTGTTCCTCTGGTTGGGCCCACGTTTGAAGCTTGACGTTTTACTTCAACCTATTTTAAAGGAACTGTTGGCCTTGCCAACCAGTCAGCAACAATCCTTGCCGATGGATCCACAGTCGATTGCTGATATATGGAAACAATTCAACCTTTTCTCGGCCCTGCGTACTTTCCCGATTGGGGTATTCAGCCTGATGAGCGTCAATATTTCCGGCCAGACGCCGTTTGGGAACCGAATGGACATTGAGCTTGTAAACTGGTTCCAGGCAGTTTTACTTTTGCTGGCTTTAACGGTGCTGGGTTGGATTTTGGGCAGTATGTATTTTCACATGGTTGCACGTGTTGCGCTCAAACCAGATGCAAGCGCGTCGCCAGGGTTGTGGCATTCCATGTTCCATGGAACGCTGCTTTCCGGTGGCTGGACGATCATTTTTATCATTGTCAGCATCCCGCTGATGCTCTTTTTTAGTCTAATGTATCTCATCAGCCCAACGGTTGCCGTGATCGCTTATTTGTTGCTGCTGTTGGTGGTAATCTGGTTGGCTGTGCCGGTCTTTTTTTCTGGGCATGGAATTTTTGCCAATACCAATAATGCATTCATCTCAGCCTGGCATACTTTGCGGATGATTCGCTATGGCATGCCTCCGCTGGGTTGGTTTTCGTTCGTCGCGGTGATTATCAGTCAGGGTTTGGATATTTTGTGGCGTGTTCCGCCTGCTGATTCGTGGATGATGTTGGTGGGCATTCTGGGACACGCTTTCGTCTCGACCAGTTTACTGGCCGCGAGTTTCATCTATTATCGTGACCTGAACTCGTGGATTGAGTCTGCTTTGCAATGGCTCAAGACACAAACAACATCGGCGCGAGCCTGATCTTGGAGGTATTTCGTGGTACAGCCCGCTCAATATAACGCTACGAGCATTCAGATTTTGGAGGGGTTAGAGGCCGTCCGACGACGGCCAGGTATGTATGTGGGCGGTACGGACCTGAAGGCCTTGCACCACCTCGTTTACGAAGTCGTCGATAATTCGATCGACGAAGCATTGGCGGGTGCCTGTTCGCGCATTGACATCACGATTCACCCCGATAGCGCTGTTACCGTGGAAGATAACGGGCGCGGCATCCCCGTGGACATCCACCCGGAGAAGAAAATTTCCGCTTTGACCGTGGTCATGACCACCCTCCACGCGGGTGGAAAATTCGGCGGGGGTGGATACAAAGTGTCGGGTGGTTTGCATGGCGTAGGCGTCTCGGCGGTGAACGCGCTTTCGGCGTGGTGCGAGGTCGAGGTCAAACGTGACGACCAGGTCTATGTCCAGCACTTCGAGCGTGGCTATCCAAAAGACGAGGTTCATGTTATGGGGAAGGTCAAAGACGGTCTGAGCGGAACGAAGACGACGTTCCGGTTCGATCCGACGATTTTCAAGGATGAGATCGATTATCGCTTCGATACGCTGACCCAACGTTTTCGTGAGATGGCTTTTGTTACTCGTGGTGTGACCATCCACTTCGTGGATGAGCGCAGCGACCGTCAGATGACGTTCTATTTCGAGGGGGGCATTACTTCTTTCGTCCGTTATCTCAACCGGAATCGTGAAAATCTGCATCCGGTGGTCTACGCTGAGAAGGAAGTCGAAGGAATTGGAATCGAGGTGGCGGTGCAATATACCGACGCATTTACCGAGTCGGTCTATTCTTTTGCCAATACGATCAACACCGTCGACGGCGGCACGCACATGACTGGTTTGCGCACGGCATTGACGCGTGTGGTGAATGACTACGCGCGCAAGAGCGGTTTGCTTAAAGACTCGGACCCGAATTTTACCGGCGACGATACCCGCGAGGGCCTGACTGCCATCGTCAGTATCAAGCATCCTGACCCACAGTTCGAGTCGCAGACCAAAGTCAAATTGATGAACCCCGAGGTGCAGACGTACGTCCAGCAGGTGGTGGGTGAGGCTTTCGGTACATTCCTGGAGGAAAATCCGCAAGCGGCCAAGGCGATCATTGCCAAGTGTCTGACTTCCTCGCGTGCGCGCGATGCGGCTCGCAAGGCGCGTGACCTGGTGATTCGTAAGTCGGCGTTGGAGAGCCTGACCTTGCCCGGCAAGTTGGCTGATTGCTCAGAACGCGACCCCGAACGCACGGAATTGTATATCGTCGAGGGTGACTCGGCAGGTGGTTCGGCTAAACAGGGTCGTGATCGGCACTTCCAGGCCATTCTGCCGTTGCGCGGTAAGATTTTGAATACCGAGCGCGCACGCCTCGATAAAATTTTGGGTAATAACGAGGTTAAGGCGCTCATTTCAGCGCTGGGAACCGGCATTGGCGACAGCCTGGATGTCAGTGGTTTACGCTACGGACGTATCATCATCATGACCGATGCCGATGTAGACGGAAGCCATATCCGTACGCTTTTGTTGACATTTTTCTTCCGCTATATGCCACAACTCATCGAGGACGGGCACCTGTATATCGCCCAGCCGCCTTTATATCGTTTGGAGCACAAAAAGCAGGCGCGTTATTTGTACACCGAAAATGAGAAGGATGATGTGCTCAAAGAGTTTGGCAAAGATGGCGAAAAAGCTGATTTGCAGCGTTATAAAGGCTTGGGTGAAATGAATCCGGAGCAGCTATGGGATACGACTATGAATCCGGAAAATCGAACGCTTCTCCTGGTCAACGTGGAAGATGCTGCCGAAGCCGACCGTACTTTCGATATGCTGATGGGTGATGCAGTGGACCCGCGGCGTAAATTTATTCAGACACACGCGAAGAAAGTCCGTAACCTGGATATTTAACTGGAATATCATGGACACAACTTCCGGGCCCCGTCCATTAAATGCGAGAGTTGCAAATTACCTGGTGCTGTTCTACCAGGTTGTTATCTTGCTCAGCTTTCTTGCCTTGCCGTTCTTCGCCGTCAGCTATTTCCGCACACCGTTTCTGGGCGTCTTCTTGGAGCATACGATGGCTACCAATGGCGTTGGGCCCGATGACCATATTCCAGAGTGGACGCTTTTCAATGATGGGTTGGATCATTTCGGGGATCAATTAAAGTCCCTGGCCCTGTTGGACGCCAATGGCAGTCCGGTTGCGTCCATGACGATCCAGCCAAAGCGATACAGCGATGTACAAGCATTGCTGGCGAATCATTTCCCGGGGGAATCAGTCCAGGCGACTTTTCTTAAGCAAGACGGCACGACACAAGCTTACACGATTGCGCTTTCCCGTTTCCCGGTTTCCTCACAAGTTGAATTTTTCATTTTGCCATATCTGGTGGGCTGTGTCTATTTGGGTATTAGTGTCTGGATTTTTGGTTTGCGTCGTAACGAGACTTCGGGACGGGCGTTTGCGATGTTTGCCTCGTCCACTGCCTTTGGCGTCGGCGGACTGCTGGACCTCTACACGACCAACCATCTGACCTATCTATGGGTGATGGTTGTGCCCATGGTAGGTGCTTCCCTCTTCCATTTGGGGCTGGTCTTCCCGCAAGAGACTCGTCTTGTTTTGCGCTATCCCTTCACTCGTTGGTTGTCATACGTCATCAGCGGTGCATTGGCAATCTTAAATTTCAGTACGCTGTTTAATTTCTCCCATCCGCTACTTTACGGCACTGTGTGGAAGTACAGCTATATTTTTACAGGGGTGGGAGGGCTTTTCTTCGTTCTCATGATGTTATATCGGCTGTATGGCTCACCTTCGCCGGTTGTACGCCAACAGGCGCGGACGATTCTGGTGGGGGCAGTGGCTGCCTTTTTCCCGGTTACCGTCTGGCTGCTGTGGAGTAGCGTCTCCTACCTTAACTTCAATCCTTATGTTTTCTTTCTGCCATTGATGATCTTCCCGGTAACGACCGGGTACACCGTGTTACGGTACCGTCTCATGCGCACCGATTACCTGGTGGGCCGCGGCCTTCTGTATGTTGTCCTCTCGCTGTTGGCAATTGGCGGTTATGTCATGGTTGCCATTGGCTTGAGCATGATCTTTGGTACGACGGTTTCCCCGGACAATCCCTTGCTATTGGCGATAGCGGTCTTTGGGTCGGTCTTGGTACTTAATCCGGTACGTAGTCGCCTGCAAGAGATTATCGATGCTATTTTCTTCCGGGGGGAGCGCGCTCACCAGGAACGAATCTCAAGTTTCACGCGCGATGTGACCAATGCCCGTGATTTGCAATCGATCATCCGTATATTGCGCGAACAGATTGCAGCCAGTTTGTTGCCGGGCCAATTGCACATTTATGTGTATGATGGATCGAATGATCAATACGTTGCCACAGAAGATGAGACGGGGCGCCTGACCAGCGACATCCGCTTTGCCGCAAACAGCGTTCTCCCCGAAACTTTACGAAAAGAGCAGTTGCCGCTCTTTGTGGATCAGACGAATATTCCCGTGGCGGTCCGCCCGGAACGGGGACGTTTGGCGCTGCTTGGAGCGCAATTATTTGTTCCCATGCCGGGCCGTGACCGCCTTGTCGGTTGGATTGCTCTGGGCGAACGCCTCTCAGGGGAAAATTATGCCAGCCACGATATCGCTTTCCTCGAAACGTTGGGGCGGCAATCGGCGGTTGCTATCGAGCGGGCGCAAGTGTTGAGCAATATGGAACGCCGTGTTCACGAATTGAACGTCTTGGCCCGGATCGCTCAGGGTATTAACATCACCTTGAGTTTTGATGACATCCTTGAGCTGATTTATGCCCAGACGGCACAGATTATCCCTGGGGCAGACTTTCACCTGACGTTGTACAACCGCACCGGGCAACACTTCTATTATGCTTTTTGCCTCGAAGACGATGAACGCCTGCGCGATAAAGAAAATGCGCCTCTGCTTGCTAAAACGACCCTCGATCAAGAAGTGGCGGTTTCGCGTCATGCGTTCTTTACCCAGGATTATGTCAGCCAGTGTCAAACACTGGGTGTTAATTCACCGGTGAAGGGTTTATATGCCTGGTTGGGTGTTCCGCTCAATACTGGCACCGAAACGATCGGCACATTGAGTATCTCGTCGCGTGATCCAAGCGTTTCATACACCGATGCGCAGCTTGAACTCTTGCAAGCAATTGCCGACCAGGCCGCAGGCGCAATTGTCAAATCACGCTTGCTGGATGAGACGGAACGTCGCGCCCAACAGCTTTCCATTTTGAACGTGATTACTCGTCAGTTGACCTCTACACTCGACTTGCAGCCGTTGTTGAAGAGCATTCTTGAGAATGCCGTGAACATCCTCAACTGTGAGGCGGGCAGCCTGTTCCTTGTCGATGAGCAGACGGATGAACTGATCTTCCAGGTGACGGTCGGGCCGGTTGCAAGCAACCTGGCCGGACAGCGTTTACCCGCCGGGTCTGGATTCGTAGGCAAAGCGGTGACCAATCGGCAACCCGTCATTGTGAATGATGTGCAAGGTTCGGCTACCTGGAACGCTGCGACCGATAAACAGACCGGCTTTATCACACGCGCCATCCTGGCAGTTCCGATGGAAGTCAAGGATCGTGTGATCGGTGTCATTGAGATCATCAACAAACAGGACGGGTCTCCGTTTATGCAGGATGACCAAAACCTGCTATCCGCTTTTGCCGGACAGGCAGCCGTTGCCATCGAAAACGCTCGTTTGTATACGTTGACTGACCAGGAGCTAAATGCCCGCGTGGAGGAACTCTCTGTGATGCAGCGCATCGACCGGGAACTCAACGCCAGCCTTGAAGTTAACCGCGCCATGCGCATTACCCTTGAGTGGGCAATGCGCCAGTCTCGCGCGGAAGCCGGGTTTATTGGGATTGTTCAAGAAGAGGGCATTCGCCTGATCGCCGATCAGGGCTATCAGGCTGAGTTGCAGGACTATGATCAGGAATATATGCCCGTCAACCATTCGGCGGTGAATGAAGCTCTGTTAAGCGGTTTGCCGCAGCGGGTGGCACTGGATGCGGTGGATGGGAACCGCTGTTTCTTAAACGGAACACGTAGCCAGTTGGTTGTACCCATCCGACGGGAATCCAATGTTATTGGTTTGTTCTTGCTCGAGAGCACCGTCTCTGATTGTTTCCAACAGGATGCTTTCAATTTCTTGAGCCGCCTTTCTGACCATGCCGCGATTGCGATTTCCAATGCGCAATTGTACGCGGAAGTGCAGGCGGCCAATACGGCCAAGAGCGAATTCGTCTCTTTCGTAGCCCACGAGTTGAAGAACCCAATGACCTCGATCAAAGGATATTCTGAACTCCTGGCTTCTGGTGCGGTAGGGCCGATCACCGATATGCAGTCAAATTTTCTGACCACGATCCGCTCGAATACCGAGCGTATGAAGACCATCGTGGAAGATTTGAACGATAATTCTAAGATTGAGGCGGGTCGCCTGCGCCTGGAATTTCAGGCCGTCGATGTGGATGATGTCGTCGAAGAAGTCATCCGTTCGACCAAACGTCAGTTGGAAGATAAAAAGCAGACGGTGAATATCGAAATCCCGAAGGACCTGCCGAAGGTTTGGGCCGACCGCAATCGTCTCATCCAGGTGTTGGTCAACCTGGTTAGCAATGCCTATAAATACACGCCGGAGGGTGGCGAGATTCGTGTTATGGCCGAGTTATCAGAGAACACCTGGGATCCAGACGGTGCTCTGCAGGTCGTGCACATCTGGGTTAAAGACAACGGCATCGGTATCAGCCCGGAAGACCAGAAGAAGATTTTCCAGAAATTCTTCCGCTCCGAAGACGACCAGGCGCGGAAGTCGCCGGGAACCGGCTTGGGTTTGAATATCACCAAGAGCCTGGTCGAGATGGAGGGGGGGCGTATCTGGTTCGATAGTGAGTTCCGTCACGGGACGACGTTCCACATCACGATCCCGATTTCCGAGAACTAAAAGGGCCCTGTTATGACACTGGTTGCTGCAATTGGACAGGCGAATGCATTGGATGCCCGTGAAGCAGGTTTACAGGCTACCTACCAGGCCTTGAATCGCCTCGGCAGTGTTTCACCTGCGTTGGGTTTCATTGTTGCCTCCCATCGTTTTGAAGCGCCCATGGTGTTGAGTGGCGTGACCAGCTTGCTTACCAATGTCCCGTTGATTGGGCTGAGCGCTGCTGTCGGGTTGAGTCAACGCGGTACCCATTCACACGGTGTGACGGTGGCTTTGTTGGGGGGAGATGAACTTCAGGCGGAAGTGCACTGGTTCCCGGCTTATAGTCAGGCCAGCGCCGAAGCGGCTACCCGCATTTTGCAGTTGCTGGATTATGAACAACGTCCTGCCGAAGGCGTCGTCGTTTGCGCCGACGGGTTGAATGGGAATGCGGAGGAGTTTTGTAGCGCCTTGCCGGCCGGATTGCCTATTATTGGCGGTTTATCCAGCGGGGACCTGCAAAACAATATCGGATATCAAATTGGCGGGACGCAATCGGGCACCGGGAACATGGCAGCGGCTTTTCTACGCGGCAATATCAAGATGGGCATTGGATATGGGCATGGTTGGTATCCAGTCGGTAGCCGTTTCCGTATTACGCGTTCGCGTGGATTTTGGCTGCGTGCTCTGGATGGTCAGCCTGCCTCGGAGACGTATTCCCAACTTTTTGGGCAGCCAGCTCGCGACTGGTCATTCCCTCCACTCAACTATATGACGCGTATCTACCCATTGGGGTTTGAACAAGCGAATTCCAAAGGTTTGGCGATTCGTGCACCGTTGCGCGTGGAGGCTGATGGCAGTTTCCGTATGAATGCCCTCCCGCAGGATGGCAGGGATGCCTATTTACTTGTCGGTAGCGCAGATGCATGCCAGGAGGCAGCCCGTCAGGCGGCGCAACAAGCGGTGATGGCGCTCGATGGAGCTCAACCGGCGTTTGCGCTGGTATTCGTCGATTTGGCCTGGCAATTGTTGATGCAGGCGAAACCCAATATGGAGATCAAGGCCCTGGCCGAAATCCTCGGTCCGGATGTTCCCATCGTGGGTGGCTATACCCTCGGTCAAATTGCACCCAGCGCAAAAGGCCATGAGCATCCGCAGTTTTTGAACCAGCATATCGTGATCGCAGTTCTTGGCGAGATACCCGAGTAAAAAGGACCTTGCGAGATTTGGGCTGCAAGGAACTCTAAATGGGCTTGCCTGGCCAGGCCTAGTGATTCTGGCCCCCCCCACTTTTTAGTATAATGGGCTTATGATTGAATTGGTTATTCCCGGTCGTGGAGAATTACATCTTGAACATCTCGTCATGGACGTCAACGGGACGTTGGCCGTAGATGGTCAATTGCTTGATGGCGTAGCGCAACGAATTGCCAGACTCCACGAGCGGTTGCAGGTTCTATTGTTAACGGCTGACACACATGGCAAGCAAAAGGACATCGATGAAATTCTGAACCTCCAGGCGATACGTATTCAGCCTGGGAAGGAGGCCGAACAGAAGGCGGCTTTTGTTCGTAGCTTGAATTCGGCTCACGTGGTTGCTATTGGGCAGGGCGCCAATGACGCGCTAATGCTTAAGGAAGCGGCCATCGGTATCTGTATTTTGTCAGGAGAAGGTACTGCCGTCGAGACGTTGGTTTCTGCCGACTTAGTGCTCCCGGATATTCTCTCTGCGCTTGATCTGTTCAATAACCCCCGGCGAATGATTGCGAGTCTACGCAAATGAGCTTTTCTGACGAAAAACCTTTCCCCGACGACGAAGTGCCGCGGGACGAGTCTGAGCGCGACGAGCCTATCACCCAGAAGGATGCCAACGCTATCGAGCCGGAGACCGCACCCGAGGCGCAGTCTGCTGCGGAATTTCCGGACGAAGAACCGCCGTCTTTCCCCAACTTGGATGGTGAACTCGCCTCTCTGGAGGATTTCGAACTTCCCGATCCATCATTTGATGACTCAACTGCCGAATTCCAGCCGATTCATGAAATTTCACGTTCCCAGCGTCGGCGTCGGCGTCAGCATCGTTTGCTGGTTATGCCTGAAGAAGGGGATCTCAGTGCACGCCTCGAAAGCATGGCACGTCGCGCTGCCCCCACCTTTGATTTCTTTGTCTTTTCTCTATTATGCGGGGCTGTTTTGGGGGTGGGTTATTTGCTCGACTCCTCGGCGATTCTGCTAGCAGCATTATTGGTTGCCCCTGTGTTGGCGCCTTGGGTCGGAGTCGGTCTTGCGGCTGCAACAGGTGAAATCCGTTTTATGGGCCAGACACTGGGCGGATTTTTTACAGCGATTGTGATGATCTTTGCTACCGGATTTCTTGCCGGTCTGGCTTCGCGGATCTGGTTGCCAATGACATTCAGCCAGGCTTTTTTGCATGCTCGTCTATGGTGGCCGGACTTGGCATTAGTCGTGATTGGAACGGTCATCCTGACATTGGCTTTCATTCAGTCTGAAGAAAAACCTGTGTTGCCCAGTATTATGCTGGCGTACGGGTTTTTCCTGCCAACCAGCGCTGCCGGATTCGGGTTGGGAAATAGTGTTCAGGGATTATGGCCCCAAGCGCTATTAGTCTTGCTGGTCTATTTGGCTATCTCGTTGGTTATCAGCGTGATGGTATTTTACTTTATGCGTTTTCGGCCATTTGCTACGGCAGGCTATGCACTGGGTGCCGGCGTTTTCATTGTTAGCGTTGTCATCGTGGCCGGCATTGCAGGAATTGGTTCGATTATCTCGGCGCAGGGAACACGTGAGCCGCCGACAGCTATTGTGAATGAGGTTCGAACGCCAACCCCTGCATTGACAGCCCAAATACTACAGCCTTCAGCGACGCCGGCGATCTCGATAGCCACCCCGTCGATTATTTTGATGACGGCAACGCCATTCCTTTCGCCTACCCCCTCGCCGCTGCCAACGCCAATCTACGGGCGGATTTCCTCGCCAGGGGATGGCGCCATCATCCGGGGAAATCCGAGCGGCGCGCCGATTACGACCATCCAAAATGGGTACCTGGTTGAGATTCAGCCGGATGCGCCGGTCTTAAAAGACGGCAATTACTGGATTCACGTTGTTGTCAAGACGGCCTCGCGTGACATTGATGGTTGGGTGCTCCAAAACCTAATTGCCACGGCAACGCCCTCTCTAGCTTCACCATAAACCAAATTCTTTGATGTGTCATTTTCATAACCTAAGCAAGGCAGGGGCTGAAATAGATGGGCGGCTTCACATCTTGGATGTGTGGCTGGCAGTTGTTTACACTTCCCTCAGACTCTTATTGATTTCTGGGGTGTTTTTTTCTGTTGTTATCTCTCATTCATCCATCACGTTAGATTCTCAAGACATACTTCGCCTATCTGGAGAGCACGTATGACCATTCACTTTGGTACCGACGGCTGGCGCGCCGTTATCTCGGACACTTTTACTTTCAGTAACCTGCGTATGGTGGCCCAGGCAATTGCCGACGCGATTGCTTCAGAGAATTTCCATCATCCCATTGCCGACGAACAACCTGACCCAAAGAAGTTTGTTGTGGGTTTCGACACGCGTTTCCTTTCTGACCGCTATGCCGGAGAGGTCGCGCGCGTGATGACGGCCAACGGCTTTACCGTTTATTTAGCGCAGGCAGATGCACCGACACCGGCTATTTCGTTTGCGGTCAAGAATCTGAACGCGATTGGCGGCGCGATGATCACGGCTTCGCACAATGCCCCTCGCTATAACGGGGTCAAACTCAAGGCGGCGTATGGAGGGTCTGCTTTACCTGAACAATGTCGTCGGGTGGAGGTCTATATCAATGACAATGAGGAACGTGCCCGTGGTCCAAACCTGATGGATTACGATAAAGCAAAGGAGATTGGCTTGATCCGCAAGTTCAACCCTTTGCCGGCCTACCTCGATCATTTGCGGACCTTGATTAACGCCGACCTGATTGCAGAAAACCCGCAGCGGTTTGTGGTCGACTCGATGTACGGCTCCGGGCGCGGCGTGATTAAATCGTTCTTGCAGGGTACCGGTTGTGAGATCGCTGAGATTCGTGGCGAGATGAATCCCGGATTCGGCGGTGTGCACCCGGAGCCGATCTATAAGTTCCTGACGCCGTTGGCCGGTGCGATCGGCGCCGGTATGGGGAATTTTGGCCTGGCGACCGATGGTGATGCAGACCGTATTGGCGCTATGGACGAATGTGGAAACTTTGTCGATCCGCATAAGATCATGGCGCTTTCCTTGCGCTACCTTGTCGAGGAGCGCAACTGGAATGGCGCAGTTGTGCGAACGGTCTCGACGACGCGCATGGTCGACCGATTGGCCGCACGTTATGGCTTGAAAGTCTATGAAACACCGGTGGGTTTCAATCACATTGCTGACTATATGTTGGCCGATGACGTGTTGATCGGTGGCGAAGAATCGGGCGGAATTTCGTTTAAAGGCCATATCCCTGAAGGGGATGGGCCCATTATGGGATTATTGCTGGTGGAGATGCTTTCCTGCGCCAGAAAATCGTTGGCCGAGTCGGTAGAGGATTTGTTGGAGGCGGTTGGCCCGGTTGTTTATGAGCGTTGCGATTTGCGCCTGAATCGTCCTGTGGCAAAGCGGGAGATGGCCGAGATGTTGGTCAAAACAGCGCCGGCCAAAATTGGTGCCGAAAAAGTTAGCCAGGTTAGCAATTTGGATGGGGTGAAGTACGTGATGTCTGACGACTCGTGGTTGCTGATTCGTCCGTCGGGCACGGAGCCTGTTCTGCGCGTCTACGCCGAGGGACGGAACACACAAATCGTCAAGGATCTGTTGGGTTACGGACAAAAAGTCGCGGGGAGTGTAGTCTGACCGACGATGTGACCTCAAGCTGAAACGTATATGAGGTTGTCGAGAAAAGTAAAGCTCCGGGTGGGTATCCATCCGGAGCTTTTGTGAGCTTCTCTTCCAAACTGCGAGGATGCTGAAGGGCAAAAACTTCCAATCGCGTATGCTGGGCCGGGTCGATTGACCTCGCTTAGTGACTCATGGGAGTCTGGCGCAAGCGACGGGCCAGCAGGATAACTACGACCAGGACCAGGGTGACGACGAATAGTCCGGGCAGGCCCACCTCATCTGCAAAACCAGTCTTGGCCAGGGCTGTGACTGTGCCGGTTGTGGTGGGCAAGTACGTTGCGGTTAATTGCGCGTTGGCGAGTTGAGTTTGCAGCGCGAAGACGGTGGCCGTAGCCGGGTCAACGCTTGGTTCGCTGGTGGGCGTATCGGTCGCAAAGAGCAGCACCGGGGTGTCGGTGGGGGCGGGGGTGGGCGTATCGGTGGGCGGGAGTGTCGGCGTGAACTGGGCCGCTTCCTGGGTCGCCTGGCCGGCAATTGCAGTTTGCGTATAAGCCGCTGAGTTGGTAGAGTCAGCGGCAAGCGCTGCCTTGCGTTGATTCGGCAGAATCAGGATGGCGTAGACTGCCATACAGATGAGAGAAAGCAGCACGATACCGCCCAAGATGACGGCAGCGATCATAAAGGTACGATTGCTACCCTCACCTCCTTCAGAGCCAGACTCTTCTGCGGCTGGTGCTCCTGTGTTGGCTTGTTGGTCGTCATCATCGAAGATGAAATTGTTGGCCATGATTATTCTCCTCGCGTAAATGTAATGCAGTTCTCTGCGAATTGCCATGATCGCGGGCGTTTCCCAACGGTCCTGACAATGTCCAGAGAATTATAGATATTTTACCCCAGCACTTCGAGATTTGTGAGCGGTACAACAATCGTTTCGCCACTTTCCAGGCGCACGTTTGCCGCCGGCGCTTTGACGCCGTTAGGTAACGTGCTAAAGCCAGGAAGGATTCGTTCCAGATTCCCTAACTGGGAGGCTTGCGCCAGAAAAACCACACGAACAGTCTGCCCGGCGGTAAAAGCTTCGACATCGTGAGGTTCCGGCGGATCTTGAGAAACGGGCAGTGGAACGAAGACTTCAGGCCGTGTGCCCTGGGTGCGGTCAAAGAAAGCCGCATTGAGCGAGACATCCCGCTTGGTGTTGGTTGTGAGTAGCTTGTAAGCCGTCGAATTCATCGGACGTCGCCCAAAACCTTCGGTGAGGATAATTGGAAGGCGTACCTGCAGCGCGGTTTGTGCCAGCCCCGGCGACATGCTCGAAAGGATCAGGCCGCGCACGGGAACTTCGGCTGCATTCTTGAGCGCCGTGGGGTTGTCGAGGTATCCGCCCAGCAGAATCGACCCGCGCAGGCTGACATCCAGACGGGCAGGATCAAGCACGTCATCGGGCGCTTCGAGCAGGTTGAACATTAACCCGCTCTCGATGCATCCATTGCCCCACACGCCCTGGACGATGGCGCCAGTCCCTTGAATGGTTACGCCGCGCTCGCCGACGATTTCGGAGACGACGCCGGTGATCCCGGCGCGTAGTTCCAATATACCGCCGCCGCTCTCGATAATGATTTTCCCGCCGCCGATGGCAGCCACGCGTCCTTCAACGGGGGAACTTGTTTCGCGGCTAAGAGCCCCGGCCTCGACAAGCGCATCGTCTTTCGCAACTTTTTGCCCGCGTTTGACGGTAATCAGGTTGCTGGCTTTTTGCACTGAAATGTGCAGTATTTGCGCTACGTCCACAATGTAGTATTGAAAGCCACCAGCGGCCTCGGCGACTACGTCCTGTGGGCTGACTTTTTGTCCCACATGTGCGATGATACGCCCATCGATGGGTAACATACGTTTCTCGGTGACGGTTGCCAGCGGTAAGATATGGGTTGTGGGTGCCAGCATGGTCATTTCAGCCTCCTACCGTAAGCAGCCACTTCTTGACCAGTTCGTGGGCCTGGTCGAGGTCGGATGGCAGGCGTACCGGGCGTCCGCGCGCATCGATCACGATGCCAATGGCGCTTCCGCTCACGTCCACTTCTCCGGCGCGACCCGGGCCAAGGCCCACATCGGCGCGTTGCAGCGGACGCAGTTGTAAGCGCCCACTGCGTCCGTTTTCGAGGGGTAATACCTGTAGGTCGCCGGTCTTGACCTCGCAGGTGGTTTCCTTTCCATTTGCGTCGATCAATTTGGCGCGCAGGATGGGCGTCCCGAAACTGGCTGCGCTGACGGGGGAAACGACGGTGGCGAGGTAAGCCAGCGCCCCGGCTTCGATCACCTGGATCGGGAGGATATTGTTCAGTTCCCCGGCAGCGCCCAGCATGGCGAGAATATTGCTCTGGTCGACGGCCAGAGTCGTAATTCCCACAGGTTGTAGCCCATCGAGCAGCATCAACAAAGCCTGACCGGAGGTGGGTGCTGCCGTGATGGAAGCGCCCGAAGCGATAATGGGTTCAAGGGGCGGCAGCAGTCCGTTTTGGGGGCGCAAATTGGCGGGTAGACGCGAGAGCGTGCTGCGGCTTGCCAGATAGAGCACCTGCCGGACGATGGCCTGTTCGATTGCCAGTTCCTGCGCCGTGGCCGGAATCGTTTGCGGGTAGATCGATTTTTGATAGAGGTAGTCGCGCACCGTTTCGGCGGAAATCTTCATCGGCAGCCAACGCGCTATCTCGTTCACATCCGTATAGCGCGAGAGACCCGCCAGAGCTTCGCCCACCCCGAATTGTGGATAGACGTTCAGGTGCAGGTCGCCGCTAAAGGAAAGTCCCATTGCCAACGAGCCTGCACCAACGTCGACGCTCAGCACGCCTTTGGATGTGCCAAAATATGACGAAAGGAAGCGCACCATACGCCCGCGAGCGTAGGACGCCGGCAGCATGCGCCCGCCTGCCAGCGCGCGTAACTCGTTCAGTTCCGGTAACTGGTGTTGGCGGATGTCTATGACAACGTCGGCCAGTTCCCGTTGGGAGGGGACCAAGTCTTCCACGTTGAGCGTCGGGCGCACGTTCGCGCTGACATGCACGGAGGAGACGATGTTGTTCAACGAACTTTGCACATCCTTGGCGAGGTCCTGGTTGCCGGCGTAAAGGACCGCGGGGCGTTTCGATTCCGGCAGTAGATAGGCGGAAAGCCCAATGAGTTCGAGTGATTTTTGCAATGAGGTGGTTGCGCCGCCGTTGATTCCGCCGGCGATCAGAATCAGTTCCGGCGTCTGACGAACAATCGCGTTGAGCTGTTCTTCCGGACGGCGCTTGTCGCTCAAACCGATGGTATCGACTACGCGCGTGTATGTGGTGAGCGCCAGATTTTCGATGCTTTTCAGAGAGACGTCGGACAACAAGCCGACGACGAGTGTCTTGATAACGGGACCCGCTGAAATTGTGGTGACCACGCTATCCACACCGCTGCCGTCTGGTTGGGAGGGAACGATCAGACGCCCGTCCTCGTCCAGCAGGAGACGGTTGATCGCCGCCTGCAAGCTTTCGACAGCGAGTTGAAATCCTATGGTCACATTTTGGATGGGTGCGTTCAAGGTGGTGGGCGATTCTCCAACGCCGATCAGGCGATATTTGCCCTCCACTACGTCAAAATAGGCGACGCGTGTGTTCGCGGCACCGATGTCAACTGCCAGCAGGGAGTTTC
Organism: Anaerolineales bacterium; assembly: GCA_046704785.1. Lineage (GTDB taxonomy): Bacteria > Chloroflexota > Anaerolineae > Anaerolineales > Villigracilaceae > JBJKRF01. Next base: position 27,933 of record JBJKRF010000067.1, read on the forward strand.
CTTCAATCAGTGAGGTAGGCATTGTCGTTTAGAACAGGAACGGACTCAGGAGCGAGTCAAGAAAGTTCACGATGGAAAGCATGCGGTCGGCCAGGGCGGTCAGTGCAGCGGAAAGTACACCGGCGAAGATGACGCCCAACGTGATGGCGATGAATATCTGTCCAATCAGCGAGACGATGCGCATCAGCAGGCCACGATTGCCGCTGGCCGCATTTTTGCCGCGTATCGTGAATTGAAAGTAGGCCAGGGTAAAGACAGTTGCAACCAGCACCGTAGCGGCCCCGCCAAATTTCTCGACCGCGGAGAGATTGTCAGAGGTGTGCGCCAGGCTGAATGCGTTGATGGTGGCGTTGACCTGGGGCAAGAGCGTGCCCATGACAGCGCCCGTGATGGCAATGGCTGCTCCGACGCCGACGATCAAAGCAACCACGGGACGTCCCATCCATTCCAGGCTGGGAGAGGCTTTGGTGAGTAGAAGCAAGGCCAGAATCGCCGGAATAGCCAGTACGATTCGGTCGCTCAATGTACCGGTCAACAACGGCAGAATCAGTTTGTCCGCGATGATATAACGGAAAACAATAGCTGTGATATAAGCCGTAGATACGCCGATAAAAGCGTAAACAGCCAGACGGAAAACCGGGTTATCGCCCACGATGTAACTGAAAATCATCAGTGTGAACAGAAAACTGAGCAACCCGGTGATTAAGTCGATCGGTATGGCTGCCATCATGCCTCGTCCGCTCCCGGCGTTTTGCGCCGCGCGTTGATGCCAGCGAATAGCCCTACCAATCCACCTACCACGATCACGAGCTCGATGGCGATCATGCCGGCCCCGTAGGAATCCCAAGCCTCACGGGCTTTACCGGGGCTCTGCAATTTTTGTTCATAGAACGCCCCGCCCTCCAGGCCGCTGACCATTCCGTTGATTTGCCCCGACTGATAGTAGGGCAGGATCATGGGTTGGGCCTGTGCGCTGGCGATCACCAGGATGGAGAGTTGCTGGAAGTTTGGATTCCCTTTGACCTGCTCCAACCACTGGCGCACGTTCTCCGGATCGTCAGAGAGCAGGATGACGGTGGAGAAATCGTTCAGGCTCGTGATATGAGCCAGGGGTGGAAGTGACCATAAATCTCCGGCGTTGACGTCCTGGCCCACCGTCGCGCGTGGATTGCTGGCGAACGCCTGGATTCCGGTGGCCCCACCGGGTAAGTATTCAAGGTTGACGTATTGTTGGTTAGCCTGGTAATTGTAACTTTGACCGTCGGCCTGAATCAGGCGGTCGGCCAGGAATGGCCCGCTCAAGGTTGTGGAAACCATCACCAGAGGAACCTCTTTTTCCATCAATTGGTCGACCACCGGGCTGGCGCTGCGCTCCATTTCACCGGCGAAGCCCGCTTGATAGTCGAATACCAACAAGACCGGTGCAGTATTTGGCAAGGCGCTCAACGTCTGGTAGAAGTTCTGAGTCTCAACGGGAACGGTGCCAGAAACGGGGATAAAGTTAAGTCCCGCCAGTGCCGGAACCAGCACAGCCACAATCAAGACAGCAGCCACCACCCAGCGCAAAACGCGATTCGAATAGACGCGCTTCTCCGTGGGAACAACCCGTGGCGAAGTCTCCGAGGCCAGAATTTCCTCGAGCAGGGCGGCCTGGGACTGCTGCACATCGTCTACCTGCAGTTTGATTGGATAGGCTTTTGGCTTGCGTGGCCCCAGCAATTCGGGATTCGCTGGAAGGACGCTACGCATCCCGGCCAGCGGGCCCTGCTGTTCGACGACTTGCTCCTCACTGCTTTCCTCGGCCAGCGTGCTTTCGACGGGACGCATCGCCTGCACCCAGGAGGGCAGGTCGGCTGGCTTAAGATCGGCGCCCGCACCCTCTGGCTGGGTTGTCTCCCCTGCTTCGGCTTCCTCAGATGGTGTGAAATTCGAAAGCCAGTCCGGAATATCGGTGGGCAGTTCCCCGATGTTTTTCGCCGGGGACGGGGCCGATGAAGATTCGGCCTGTGGCGCAGCAGGCGCTGTTTCTGCCCCGGGCTCACTTTCTTCTTGGAGTGGCCGCATCTTGCTTTCATTAAGGTCTGCCAACCAATCCGTGGTCGGCGCAGGTTGCCCGGCCTCGGAGGAGCTTGCCTCTACCGCGGGTTCAGGGGTCTGGGACTCTGTCGTTTGCAAACTGGTCAGCCAATCGGGCAATTCGCCGGTTTTGCCGAGCGGCCCCATTTCATCCAACGAACCCGTCTGGAAGGGCTTCGACCTGGACGCTTTCGGACTTTCGACGGGCGTTCCAGGCTCGGCTGCGGTGGGGGGAACAGACTCGACGCTGGGAGTCTCTACCAGTGAACCAGGTTGTTCGCTGCTGCCCGGCGTTGCCTCGCCCGTCTCAGACTTCCCGTCGGCGGTTTCCTCGTCGAAGTTTGCCATCCAATCTGGTAAATCGCTTTCGCTGATCAGGCTTTCTCCAGACGGGGCGCTGGACTCCAAGGTCGGCTGGCCTTCGTTGTTGAAGGCATTGAGCCAATCGAGCGACTCGTTTTCTGATTTCTCCTCGGCGGCAGGTGTTGGCTGCTCCGTCGGAGCCTGCCCCAGGCTGGAAAGCCAGTCTGGCATGTCGGCGGCGGGTGTTAACTCGGGCGCAGATTCTGTCTCTGCAGGAGAGGCCGTCAGCGGGGGAGTCGTGGAATCAGGCGTTTCCTCTCCAAGATTGCTCAACCAGTCGGGGATGTCGCCCGCGATGGGAGCCGACTCGGAGTCTGTCGGAGTCTCTTCTGGCTGCGCCGCTGCACTTCGTTCCTGCGCTTTAAGGTCTGCCAACCAATCGGGCGTTTCCTCTGCGCTGGACGCCGGCTCTTCGGGCGCGTTCAGGTCGATGGGCTGGCTGTCCTTGAAGCCCCGGTCCGACTCTGGCTCTGGCTGCGTTGGCTGGGGTTTTACTTTGTTGGCATCCGCTTCCGGGCTCAGACCGGCCAGAAAGTCTCCGGTCGCTTGCTGATGTGGCTGTGATTCGGTCGGTGGGGGTGGCGCCAGCGTCTGCCCTCGAATGCCAGCGAGCCAATCCGGTACTTCTTCTTCATCTTCTTCTTGCGATAAACCGGCGAGCATGTCCAGCGGGGATTGCCCGCCTGTGCTGCGTGGCGGCTCCTGACGAGTCACCTGGTTCACGGAGGGCAGAGGTAACTCTCCCGGCGATTCCGGAGATGGCGTCTCGGCCGATCCTGATTCCGGGGTGGGTGCTTCGGGAGAATTCGCTTCCGGTGCGGATTGGCCTGCCGCGCTGCGGATGTCCCGCAGCCAACCCGGGAGCGTGTTTTCCAGTTCGGATGTTTCTATCTTCGTTGGGATGTCGCCAGGGGTGATAGGGTCGAGGGGTGCAGTAAGCGGCTTAAGCCGTGCACCGCAGAACTGGCAAGCGTCCAGTTCCTCGGAGTTGGGCTTGCTGCACATCGGGCACTTGATGTCGGCCATCAGTTGCCCCCGTAGGGCCGGTCAGCCCCAAACAGTATGCGTAATCCGGTAAACAGGGTGCCCAGAGCCACACCAAGCAAAATACCACGTGCGCCGCCGCTGGCGATGAAATTTGCTAAAAAGGGACGGATGACATCGTTGAAAATGGGCAACTGCCCCAGGAACGGCCACGGCCCTGTGCCCAGCAAAATCAAGATGGCAGCGCCCAGGAACAGGATCGAAGTCAGGTTGGCGCGTAGGCGTAACAAGCGTACGCTGGCGTAGACCAGCGTGATGGCTAATAGCCCCATCAGGCTGATTTCTACTGGCACCATGATACCGTTGAGTAGAATCTTGTAGAATGGGTCGAGGCTGGGGACGAAGGCTAATGCCAGCGTAACAATGAAGAACAGTACTAGAACCAGGCTATTGAGCGCGCCTGATTTGCCCGTTCGAATTTTGCTGAAGTGCACCGAAAGCAGGTTGCTCACCCCCAGCAAGGTAGCCACACCGGCCAGCAGCGTGGCCCACTCCAGCAGAATGTAGCGAATACTTTGAAGCGCAGGGATGGGAAGAAAAAATCCCAACAGGACGATCAATCCGGCGCTAATCGCAACGACAGTGGAGACGATGCCCTTGAGTTTCACTACAAACCTGCCAGTTTGAAGATTGCGCCGCCCAGCAAGGCCAGGATAATGACCCAGCGCAGCACGTCCTGCGTGACGAGACTGGCGGCATGCGTAGGGCCCGATTCATTATAGGCGCCTGCCGCATAGAGCTCTTCGCCGATCAGCGGGTCGGTTGTCGCGGCGTAAATTACGGCTTGCGCCGGTAGGCTGTCGCTGGCGGCAACGGAAATCGAGTTCTGGCGTTCAGCGGCGTCGGTCAGCAGGCCGATCTCAGGGCCAAAGTTGCCAATCAAAACATTGGTGGAGATTCCTTCATCACGGATGGTTGGCATCACGCCAGCAATATACGAGAAAGGGGTCAGGCCGGTGACGCGACCGCTGTTAATATCAAAATGCTGGTCGACGGTCACGGCTTGATGAGCGGCGCGCAAAGTATCTTGTGCGGTCAGGTTGAGAGCGCCATTGCCATCGGTTGCCATGGGCGGTCGGTCGCTAAGGGAGGTCACTTCGCTCATCTGGCGTAGCATGCTCAAACCAGCCAATGCCGAAGCGCCGGCTTGCGAGAGCAGGCTGGACGAGCCCAGCGAGATATGCAGGCGCGTGCCGTCTTCTACCACCAGGTTGACTGCCCGGCGTGTGCGCAGATAAGCGCGAATGCTTCGGAAAGAGAACGGTGACCGGCTGTGCACCAGGGCAAATAGCGCCATAAACACAGCTCCAAACAGGATGACTCCCATGCCAATCAGGTTTGGGTTGCTCAAGGATGGTTTCCTTTCAGAAAAGCGACAAAGGAATGTGTCTCTTCCTCTTCTTCGAGGAGTTGCGCCAGCGCCTGCAGGCGCTGCGATATTTCGGGCGAAACCATGGGTTGTCCCATATAGAGTATCTGCGCGCCTACCAGATTCAACGGGCCGCCTGCTTCCAAAAACCAGGCGGCGATTTGATCCAGTCCCCGGCGGCGCAGAAAAGACGTCCATTCTGGCCAAAATGCGCGCGGCGAGTCCATATCGATTTAAAGTATAGCATAAATTATAGAACATGCGTCAGAGGATAGTCTCCCCCGTAAGTCGCATGAACATTGCAAGAACATTCTGGATACGGGGCGGATGGGAGCATGTGGGCGTCGCATCTGCTTCATCCCGCCAATTCCCAGAGCCAATATTCTTCGGGTTCTTAAGGAAAGCTCACATAGTATAATCAACCGACAGATTCCTTGTCGTGGAGGAAAAATGGTCGAACGAAAGATTCGCGTGCTGGTTGCCAAACCTGGCCTGGATGGTCATGATCGCGGTGCGAAAGTCGTCGCGCGTGCGCTGCGCGATGCTGGCATGGAAGTGATCTATACCGGCCTGCGCCAGACGCCTGAAATGGTCGCCGAAGCCGCCCTGCAAGAAGATGTCGATGTTGTTGGCCTGTCGATCCTTTCTGGCGCGCACATGGCGCTCGTGCCGCGTATCCTGGCATTGCTCAAAGCCAATGGACAGGAGCACGTAAAAGTTTTTATCGGTGGAATTATCCCCGATGAAGATGTTCCCAGGCTCAAGGAACTTGGCATTACCGGTATCTATGGGCCGGGCGCTTCCACAGACCAGATTATTGCCGACGTTCGCCAGGCTGTGACGGGGGTGGCTGCCTAGATGTTGTTGGCCGAATCCGTTTTGCGGGGCGACCGCCTGGCGCTGGCCCGCCTGCTAACCGGCGTGGAGAACGATACGCCCGAGGGCCATCAGGCGCTCAACGCGCTTTTTCCTCATACCGGCCAGGCTCACCTGATCGGTGTGACCGGTGCGCCCGGAACGGGAAAATCGTCGCTCGTCAACCAGTTGGCGCTGCACTATCGCAAATCGGGCCAGCGCGTCGCCATTGTCGCGGTCGACCCGTCCAGCCCGTTCACGGGCGGTGCTGTGCTTGGCGACCGCGTACGCATGCGCGACTTGGCCGGGGATGCCGATGTGTTCATCCGCTCGATGGCTTCGCGCGGTTCCCTGGGCGGGCTGGCTGCCACCACGGCCGCTCTAACCCAGGTGTTCGACGCCGCCGGTTTCGACGTGATTTTTATCGAAACGGTCGGCGCCGGGCAGTCGGAAGTGGATGTGGCCCGTTTGGCGCATACCACGCTCGTCGTCGAAGCGCCCGGCCTGGGAGATGACATCCAGGCTATCAAAGCCGGCATCCTCGAGATTGCAGACGTGCTGGTAGTCAACAAAGCCGACCGCCCCGGCGTGGACGCCACGGAACGAGCCTTGAAGGCCATGCTCGATTTGGCGCATCCCGTCCAGCGGGTTTTCCGCCACCACGGGACGTATCTGCCTGTGGCAGTAGCCGCTGCCGGAACCGGCCCCGAATCGGACTCCCCCGACGCCCCGCTGTGGATTCCGCTCATCCGGCGGACGGTTGCCACGAACGGCACCGGCGTTCCTGCGCTGGCAGAAGCCGTGCAGCGACACGCCGATTTTCTCCGTCAGACGGGGGATTGGGATCGTCGCGAGCGGGCGCGGCTGGAGGCGGAGTTCGATATGCTACTGCAAAACACGCTTATCGCACGGTTCCGCTCCGGGGTCGGCGAAAACCGTATCGAAGAGACTCTCGAATCTATTCAGAACCGTGAACGGTCGCCGCGCGAAGCGGTTGAGTTGCTCCTGAACGGTGAGAAACATAATTGATTGTGAATCCAGTGATGGACATGTGTGATGCGTTGACGTCCTGGAAGACCAAAAAGACAGGTGATATTTATGGCTCATCATGAAATGAAGATCTACGGGGGGATCAAGCTCTATGCCGGAACGGGATCACCCGAACTGGCGCAGCGCGTAGCCGAATATATCGGCGAACCACTTTGTGGGCGAGATATTATTCAATTTCCGAACGAAAACCTTTTTGTCAAACTGCATTCCAGCGTGCGCGGTCAGGATGTTTACGTTATCCAAACTACCTCGGCCCCGGTCCATCGCAATTTAATGGAATTGCTGATTCTGTTGCAAACGCTCAAGCTGGATTCGGCGGCGCGCGTTACCGCCGTGATCCCTTACCTGGCGTATGGCCGCTCCGACAAGAAGGACCAGCCGCGCGTTCCGATCACAGCGCGCCTGATAGCCGATATGATCGAAATCGCAGGCGCCGACCGCTACGTCATTTTCGATCCCCATGCCGGGCAGGTGCAGGGCTTCTTCTCTGTCCCTGGCGATGTGTTGACCGCCTTTCACATGATTTCTGAGCACCTGAATGAGTTGCGCCCGACAATGCAAGACCCGGTGGTGGTGACCGTCGATCTGGGGTTCGCCAAAAAAGGACGCAACATTGCCGCTGAGATCAACGCCCCCATCGCTTTCGTCGAAAAACGTCGTGTGGCAAACGATGCCAAAGCCCAGGCGCTGACCATCATTGGTGATGTCAAAGACCGCGATGTGGTGCTGGTTGACGATGAGATCGATACCGGCGGTTCCATCAGTCAGGCGGTCAATCTGGTCAAGGAGAAGGGCGCGCGGGATGTCTATGTGGTATGCGTGCATTCGGTCTTTTCGGCGAACGCCACCGAACGCCTGGCGGCCCTGCCGGTCAAACGCTTTATTACCACCGATACAGTACCAATCCCTCCTGAAAAGATGACTCTGCTCAAAGACCGGCTGACCATCATCTCTGTTGCTCCGCTGTTAGGCGAAGTCATCATGCGCGCTCACCAGGGCCGCAGCGTGGGCGAAATGTTCAACGAGTAGCGCCTGTGCCTGAATTGCCCGAGGTCGAAACGATCGCCCGTCTTTTGCGCCCGGAGTTGACTGGACGCCGGATCATCTCCTCGCGCGTATTGTGGGCTCGCACACTGGCTTTGCCTTCCCCTGAAAAATTTTCCTCCCAGGTTGCCGAACAGACGATTCTGGGAGTTTCACGCCGGGCGAAATATCTTCACCTGCAACTCTCTGCTGCCGAGCTTTTCATTCACCTGCGTATGAGCGGAGACCTGTACCTGCGGGACGATCCGTACCGGCCGGAGAAACACGACCGCCTGCTCCTGGGGCTGTCCGATGGCCGCCAACTCGTTTTCAACGACACGCGCAAGTTCGGTCGCGTCTGGCTGACTACGCATCCTGAAGAAGTGCTGGGCAATCTGGGGCCGGAGCCGTTCGATCCGGCTTTCACTTCGCAGGCGTTATATACGCGTCTGCACGCCCGTCACCGGCAGATCAAGCCACTGCTGCTCGACCAAACCTTCCTGGCCGGCCTTGGCAATATCTATACAGACGAAGCGTTACATTTGTCGGGTGTGCATCCTTTGCGACTTTCGGATACAATATCTGTACAGGAAGCGGAAAAGCTTTTCCAGGCCATCCGCACCGTCCTGCAGACCGGGATTGACCATAACGGCGCCAGCATCGATTGGGTCTATCGGGGCGGAAATTTCCAGAATTATTTCCGGGTATATGATCGCGCAGGCCAACCCTGCCCCGTTTGTGGCAGCATCATCGAGCGGATCGTGGTTGGTCAACGAGGAACCCACTTTTGTCCGACTTGTCAGGTGAGAGAATATGATCAATATTAGTCCCAGTGTGGCAGGTATCATCCTCATGATCGCTGCGGTCTTGGGCTACGTCTTTGGTCTGATCGGCGCACGCCTTGCCGCCGCGGCGGATAAAAAGGAGCAGGATCAGCTTCCCCCCAAGGCAGATAACCCGGACGGGCAGGAGACCGGGATCCCAAAGCCCAAAGAGCCGGCGCCTATCTTGCGCGTCAGAGCCGGTGACAATGGGAAATGGGCACTCGATCTGGATGGTTTTCCGACTCAGCCGGAGACGATCACCCCCGACCAGCGGCAGCGGTTGATCAACATCATCGTGCAGATTCGCCCGTGGATCGACGGAAAAACGGCTGCCGTGTCTCCTCAGCCTCCCGCTGCTGCCCCCGCGCCTCAGGTTGTCCCGCAGCAAAGTACCGCGGTGCCTACTCCGCCACCGACGAATGGGAAGCCCGCCCGGGCGACCACACCAACACCCACAGGACCGCCGCGCATCAATCCCCTGGTTGGCTTTCGTAGTTTGCTTGCGTCTGAGTTGGGCGGCAAACAAGAAGAGAAACCCCCCAGCATTGTTTCGATGATCGATTCCGTCTTGCAAACGAAACTGGCCGGAACGCCGCTGGAAGACAAGTTAATTAAATTGGAGGAAGGCCCGCAGGGCGAGGTGATCGTTGTGGTGGGCAGCCAGCGTTACGATGGCATTGAGTCTGTCACTGACCCGGAGATTAAGGCAGTCATTAAATCGGCCATCGACGAATGGCAGTCGCAGTAGTGCGGTCGGAATTGCGCATCGCCTCTAAATAGAGACCGAAAAAGAAGAGTTGATTGCACGCCACAGGAAAGACAGCGCTGGCGTGCAATCTTTTTAAGCTGTTTGCCCGGTGTAGCATGCAAGCGCTGTAGCGCAGAACTTGTTTGAAGACAGAAAATGTAGCTTTTCTTTGCGCCTCATTTTCTGTACAATACTTTTTGTAACACGCTGGTTCACGCAGGAGGCGCGATGCAAAGACTCATCGTTTTTATGGCGCTGTGCATGTTCCTGGCGGTTGGAGCCATGCCCGCGCAGGTGCAAGGGGGCGTCGCCCTGATCCGTATGCTCGACCACAATAATGTGGAGACGACAACCATTGTCGACGGGAATACCGTCCGACTCAGTCTCCGGTTATCTGCCGGTGTCAAAACGGCGGCGCAGGCGGCTTTCTTCCTCGACGGGGTTGATCAGGCTGTGACGGGTTGTGCGCTATCGGCGGGGGCCGCCTCCTGCACCAGTACTCCGATTCCGACCTTGGGCTGGTATTGGGATGTCGGCGGCGTACAGCGCCCGCAGCGGACTCTGCGCGTCAAAATTGATAACGAAGATATTGCCGGCACGCTGCAAGTCGAAGTGCGTCCGCGACCGGTGGTGATGGTGCATGGCTTTATTTCCAATTGGGAAACCTGGAGCGCCTACCTCGGCGATACGGGCTATTTGGCCTCCATTGGGTTGCAGGGCTTCGCTGTTGGGGACGGACAGGTGCCCGGCGTTCTCAATACGGGCAGCGTGGAGTCGCCTGCCAATCACACCAACTCGATTGCACAGAACGCCGAAATCCTGGGAACGTACATTGCCGGCGTACAACAAAAGACCGGTGCAGAAAAAGTGGATTTGGTTGTGCACAGCATGGGTGGCATGATCTCGCGCTATTACGTGGATCGCGTAATGCAGGACAACAATGTGGCGCAAGTCATCTTTTTGGGCACGCCCATGTCGGGGTCGGCATGCGTCTATCCGGTGACGGCCCTGGGGCTGGCGATGCCGGCTTCCCTGGAAATCCAGCCGAGTTATATGGTGAATATCTTCAACCAACAGATCACCCACCGTCATGGGATTCCATTCTACATGGTGGCCGGAACATTCCTGACCGACCAACTCGCCTCGCCGTGCGCCACGGCTCCTTCGGATATGGTGGTGGCCTTCGATAGCGCCACATCCATTCCCTTGGACGGTGTCCAACGCGTGCCCTTGATTCATAGCGACTTAACGAGCAGCCCGGACGTATTCGACAAAGGCGTGCGACCGAAACTTCAATCCCCGCCCGGTTCTTTCGCCCCGCGTCCTGACCCTGCCGTTCCGGCGGCGAGTTACCAACCCGAACAATTTACCCGCGCCTATACCGGGCATATCGACCCCGGCCATGCGGCGCAGGTTACTGTCAACATCGATCCCAACGTCCGCCTGGCGAATTTCAGCCTGTATGATTCGTCGCATTCGTTGGATATCGAGGTGCGAGGGGCCAGCGGGAAGGTCATTCAACTGGATGCCCAGACGAACGGCCTGTTGAAAGTCGGCGACCCGCAGGTCTTGTTTTATCTTGGCTATGGCTTTGCACAACCGAAACCGGGGGCTTGGGTGGTCACTTTGAAAGCCACCGCCCAGACTCCCCCGCAGGGCGCAGACTACGCGCTCGATGCGCGCTTCCTGGGCGGCGCGAGCCTGGATGCAAGTACCAGTGCCACCGTCCCGGCGTTGGGGCAAGCTGTGATGGTCAACGCCCATTTGCAGGAAAACGGTAGCGCGCTACAGGTCGAGTCTGCCACGGCGCTGGTGCGCAGGCCAGACGGGACGAGCGAAAGCGTCGTTCTTTCCGCCAATGGTGACGGATACACAGCGACGTATAGGCCCAAGCAGGTCGGTTTGTACAGCCTGCAAGTCTCCGTTGCAGGCCAGACCGCCGCCGGCGTCCAGGTGGATCGCGCGGCGTATCTTACGTTTGAAGTTCAGCCGCCTGCACAGGCCGGCCTGCCCTTGGCCTTGATCGTTGTGGTTGCCGGAATAGCCCTGGCGTTGGTGCTGCTTGGGCTGGTATTGCTCAGTTGGCTGGTGTGGCGGCGGCGAAAGGTGGCTTGAACGGATTTGCGCGATTGGGGGATTTAAATGACAAACGGGTGAACCAACCCGTTTGTCATTCGATGTGCGCCCAGCATGGGCGTTGACTAGAGGGTGAAAGACCCTTATGGAGGTTGATTGCACCAACCATTAGCGGAAGGCAAGGGCGTTGTCGCGAGGCAAGGTCTGGAGGAAGCCGGAAGCAAATCTGCGGTTTGAGGAACACGAAGCGCGTAGGAGGCTATCCAAGCCGGGCGAGTTGGCAACAAGCAACGAAGCCCAAAGCAATCAAGGACTTGGGGAGTAAACGCGACAAACGCGCAGGGAAAGTCAACATTCTTACCTGGGGAGACCTGCCATTAGACCAGAAAACTGGGAACCCTGATTGAGAAATCAGGCTGGATTGGCAGGGGTCAGCCGAAGCCATAGTACCGAGGTTTTTTTTTTCGGGAAGGGCTGAACAATGAGAGGATGAGTACAGTGAGCAGTTTGTGGAACGAACAAAGAAGGCAGAAACCCTCGGATAGAGAGACTGGTGAAGTAACGCAACAGGTGAAACCTGTGGGCGAAGTTCAGAGCGCCGAGCCGTTCCCAGCACGAGACAATGGAAAATCCGACGAAAGCGACGGGTTGAGCCTGTCGAAACTGGTGTGGGAGGCCGTGTTCGCAAGAGAGAACATGCAAACCGCACTAAAGCGAGTAGAGAGCAACAAAGGAGCGGCAGGGATAGACGGCATGAAAGTGACGGACTTACGCGGCTACCTGAAAGCGCACTGGTTGGAAGTGCGAGAGGCTCTCGAAAGTGGGAAGTATCAGCCAAGCCCCGTGAGGCGGGTAGAAATACCGAAGCCGGATGGTGGGGTGAGGCAGTTGGGCATCCCGACGGTGCTAGACCGGCTGATCCAACAAGCCATTGCACAAGTGCTGACGCCGATGTTTGAAGAGGGTTTTTCAGCACACAGTTACGGGTTTCGACCCGGACGGAGCGCGCAACAAGCCGTGCAGCAATCCCAGGAATACATTCGAGAAGGGTACGAATGGGTCGTGGATATTGACTTGGAAAAGTTCTTTGACCGGGTCAACCATGACATGCTTATGGCAAGGGTGGCGCGGGTGGTGAAAGACAAACGCGTGCTGAAACTGATCCGAGCCTATCTGGAAAGTGGCGTGATGATAAACGGAGTAGTGATGGAGACAGAAGAAGGCACGCCGCAAGGTGGGCCGTTATCGCCATTGCTCTCGAACATCATGCTGACGGACTTGGATAAGGAGTTGGAGAAGCGCGGGCATAAGTTTGTGCGCTATGCGGATGACTGCAATATCTACGTGAGAACGCAGCGAGCCGGAGAACGGGTGCTGGGAAGTGTGAAGCAGTATCTGGAGAAGAAGTTGAAGTTGAAAGTGAACCCGAAGAAGAGCAAGGTTGAACGTGCGACCCGGGCGAAATTTCTAGGGTTCAGTTTCTGGAAGCAGAAGGGCGAAGTATATATCCGATTAGCGAACCGCACGAAGGAGCGCTTTGTGGAGAAGATACGTGCCCTCACGCGGCGGACACGCTCAGGGAAGATGGAAGACATCGTGGGCGAAATCAATCGCTATACACACGGCTGGATAGGCTATTTTCGATTGGCAACCACGCCAAGTGTGTATCAGGAACTGGACGAATGGATGAGACGGAGACTGAGACAGATACAGTGGAAACGCTGGAAACATGGGACAACGCGCTATCGGGAATTGGTGAGACTTGGGGTGTCGAAAGAACGAGCGGCACTCGGAGCAGTTGGCACAAGTCCCTGGCGTATGTCCCATAGTCCCATAATACATGAAGCCCTGAACAACGCCTTTTGGCGAAGCACAGGGCTTGAAAGTATTACCGAACGATACAACCAATTACGTTATTCTCATTGAACCGCCGGATGCGGACCCGCATGTCCGGTGGTGTGAGAGGGAGCGGTTAGCCGCCGCTCCCTACTCGATAAAAAGGTGCATTGCTTCGTATTCTGAAACAGCCACACAGTAGCCATGAACGTCTATCGGTTTTGTCTCCCGGCGAGTGGCAAGAAAACAGACAAATCAAAGATGAAACTGCAAGAGTGTTGCGGGAGTATCGCAGGAGTCGGGCAAGGACTTTTCGTCTCTAAATAAATAGACTATACAACTCTGTCTGCCTCAGCAATTATTTCTTAAGCCACTTTGAAGTTACTTTACTTTCCGCTAACTGGTGTTTGACAAATTGGGAATACTGTGTATGCGTGAAAAACAGTCTTTTTGACAACTATTTAGAACTTTTCGTGCAGATTTTTGTTTTCTTCAAAGGCAGAATGAACA
>JBJKRF010000068.1:0-11337 GCA_046704785.1 Anaerolineales bacterium
CCCATGTTTCAAATAACAGCTTCCGCTGCTGTGGCGTGGAAAAACCAAAATAGGTTCGTTTCGTGCTCATGCCCTTATGTTACCCGATTATTAGATTTGCGCAAGATGCGCTTGACTAAGACAGAAATCCCAGAGAACCATTGCATCTCAACGATTTTACTCGACGAAATCGCCTATGAAATAATAGTGGAAAGGCAACATGTATATGGATGATTCCCTTGCAGGTCGCGCTGCCATAATCACGGGCGCGAATCAAGGCCTGGGCAAAACGATTGCTTGCGCTTTTGTCCAGGCTGGCGCGAATGTTATGCTTTGTGCCCGGGGTGAGGCAAAGCTGGCTGAGGTGCAGAAAGAACTACAGGGTTTTTGCAAAACCGGCCAACGGGTCGAAGTGATGCGTGCAGATCTATCGAAGAAGGAAGATGTCGCTCAGTTAGTGGCTGCGGCCTTAGGTGCGTTCCCTCAAATCCACATTTTGGTCAATAATGCTGCCGTGCACGGCCCCAAGGGACCCATTGAGGAGGTGGATTGGGATGAATGGGTGGATGCGATTCGGATTAATCTGTTGGGCTCAGTCCTAACTGCCAAGTTGCTCCTGCCACATTTTCGCGCTCACCGCTATGGAAAAATCATCCAACTTTCTGGCGGAGGAGCTACCTCCCCGTTTCCATTTATCAGCGCGTACGCTGCGTCGAAGGCGGGAATTGTACGTTTTATGGAGACATTGGCTGAGGAGGTAAAGGCCGACGGTATTGATGTGAACTCGGTCGCTCCGGGTGCGCTCAACACCAGGTTGCTTGAGGATGTTTTGGATGCGGGCCCGGAGAGGGTGGGCAGGGCGACCTACGAGCGGGCTGCGAAACAAAAAAAAGAAGGTGGCGCCTCCATTGATCAGGCTGCAGGGTTAGTAGTTTTCCTGGCTTCCTCCGCTAGCGACGGCATAACCGGTAAATTGATTAGTGCGGTGTGGGATCCCTGGGAAGATTTACCGGAGCATATCAAGGATCTTCAGAATTCTGACATTTACACGTTGCGTCGTATTGTTCCCAAAGATCGCAACCAATCGTGGGGGAACGTATGAATTCAATGCCTGGCGTAGCTATTCTTGGTTGTGGTTTGATCGGGCAGAAGCGTTCGAGGGCGTTGACCGGCGCGAAACTCATTGTGTGTGCTGATATTGATAAAAGCCGCGCCGAGAGGTTGGCCGCTGGATTTTCGGGTTGTGACGTTTCGACCGATTGGCGTACTGCCATTCGTCGTGACGATGTCGACATTGTTATTGTCTCCACTACGAATGATGCGCTGGTAGAAACCAGCCTTGTGGCTGTGCAGGCCGGCAAACATATTTTGGTGGAGAAGCCGGCTGCGCGCAACGTGACCGAACTGGATTTGCTCATTCAGGCTGCCCAGGAAAACAAGGTACAGGTGCGCGTTGGCTTTAACCATCGCTATCATCCGGCCTTACGCAAAGCGCGTGAATTGGTCGATGCCGGTGAACTTGGCAAATTGATGTTCATCCGCGGACGTTATGGACATGGCGGTCGGAAAGGGTATGAAAATGAATGGCGTGCGAATCCTGCGCTTTCTGGTGGCGGCGAATTGATCGATCAGGGTGTGCACCTGATCGACCTTTCGCGTTGGTTCCTGGGTGATTTTGTTGACATCCAGGGTTTTGCACATACTTATTTTTGGAATATGCCGGTCGATGACAACGGCTTCATGATATTAAGGACCGCGAAACAGCAAACTGCGTTTTTACATGTCAGTTGTACTGAATGGAAAAACCTTTTTTCATTCGAGATTTATGGGGAAAATGCAAAATTGCACATCGAGGGACTGGGCGGTAGCTATGGCGTAGAGAAAATTTCTTTTTATAAGATGCTGCCAGAAATGGGCCCCCCTGATACGGTGATTTGGGAATACCCCCGCGGGGACAATTCCTGGTCTTTGGAGTTTAGCGAATTCCTGGACGATATTGAACTGAAGCGTATCCCGTCCGCCAATTTACAAGATGCGCATATGGCATTATTGGCCGTCGAAAAAATCTATAAGGAGTCTGGTTATGATTATCACGCGTAGCCCGTTGCGTATTACGTTGGGCGGCGGCGGTACCGATTTACCATCGTATTACCGAATGTTTGGCGGATTTCTTATATCTGCGGCCATCGATAAATATGTATATATTACAGTGATGCGACCCTTTACCCGGGGAATTTTTCTAAAATATTCCCAACTCGAAAAAGTACAGTCGACCGACGAAATCCAGCACCCGATTTTTCGTGAAGCAATCCGAATGCTGGATTTCAAAACCCCTCAGGTAGAAATTACCGCACTGGCCGATATTCCTTCCGGGACGGGGCTTGGGTCTTCCGGTAGTTTTACAACCGCCTTGCTGAAAGCGCTCTATGCTCATCGGAAACGCTTGATCCTACCGGATGAGTTGGCACGCCTGGCCTGTCAAATTGAGATCGATCGATTAAAAGAACCGATCGGCAAACAGGATCAATATATTGCGGCTTATGGCGGCATTACTTGCTTTGAATTCAACCCCGACGATTCTGTGAAGGCATATCCCTTGCCCCTTGGCATGGATACGCTTTATGATCTGGAAGACAACATCTTGCTCTTCTTCACTGGATTTGCTCGCAACGCGTCTGACATCCTAAAAGACCAGGACACACGTAGCAAGGAAATGGACGAAGACATGTTGGCTAATTTGCACTACGTCAAAGAACTGGGCCTACGTAGTAAAGAGGCCTTAATGGCTGGGGATACGGCAGAATTTGGTGCGTTACTGCACGAACATTGGGAGCACAAACGGAAACGCTCCAAAGGGATGAGCAATCCAACAATCGACGAGTGGTATGCATTGGGAAGAAAGAACGGTGCGCTGGGTGGTAAACTGGTCGGGGCAGGTGGCGGCGGTTTTCTTATGTTCTACGCTGAAGACCGGAGTCTCCTGAGACGTACCATGTTGAAGATCGGCCTGGAAGAAGTTCGTTTCCGGTTCGATTTTGAAGGGACAAAAACGCTAATCGGATGAAGCTTTACCCGGTTGTCATCCTGGCAGGTGGACTGGCTACCCGCTTGCGGCCGCTAACCGAAAAAATTCCAAAAGCAATGGTGCAAGTCGGCGGCCATCCTTTTATTTTTCACCAACTCCGCTTATTGCGTGCTCGCGGTGTGCAGCGAGTCATTATTTCCGCCTGGTATCGTGGCGAGATCATCCAAAATTATGTCAAAGCGGGAGAAAACTTTGGGCTACAAGTGGAATACGTATTTGATGGCGAAAGGCCCCTGGGAACAGGTGGAGCCGTTCGTAAAGCGTTGAATTTATTCGACGGCCCTTTTTTTGTCTTATACGGAGATTCTTACCTTCCTTGCGATTATGTTGCCGTTCAGGCGCATTTTGATCGGTACGACCAGCCCGGCCTCATGACCGTCTATTTCAATCAAGGCAAATGGGATACCAGCAATGCGGAAGTCGTCGATGACCAGATTGTATGTTACGACAAAGAAAAGCACACCCCTCGCATGGAGTTTATTGACTATGGCCTGGGAATATTCCGCCCCGAGGCCTTTTCACATCTACACGACGGACAGTCATCTGATTTAGCAAAAGTCTATCAGTCCTTGGTGGCTCAACGCCGCCTGTTGGCTTATCCGATCGGGCAGCGTTTTTATGAAATTGGGTCCATGCAGGGTCTGCGCGAACTGGACAATTTGCTTGCCGAAGACCCGGATCGATTTATTCAAAGGGAGAAACCATGAACTTTACACAAACCTATATTGCCGAAACAATCGAGATATTGAATAAGCTGGATGTCGCTGCGGTTGAGAAAATCGTCGAGTTGTTGGCACAAACACGAGAACATCGTGGCCGTCTTTTTATCTTGGGCGTAGGTGGAAGCGCAGCCAACGCCTCCCATGCGGTCAATGACTTCCGAAAAATCGTTGGGATCGAGGCGTATACACCTACAGACAATGTCGCTGAGTTAACCGCACGTACCAACGATGAGGGTTGGCCTTCAGTGTTTCGGAGTTGGCTGGAAGGTAGCCATTTGAACGCCCAGGATGCCGTTTTGGTTTTCTCCGTAGGAGGTGGAAACCTGGAGAAAAACGTCAGTCCCAATCTGGTGTTGGCGCTTCAGTTTGCCAAGGAAGTAGGGGCCAAAATTGTAGGGGTTGTTGGCCGGGATGGCGGCTATACGGCTCAGGTTGCAGACGCCTGTGTAGTTGTTCCAATTGTCGAGGCGGAACATGTGACCCCACACACGGAGGCCTTTCAGGCGGTTGTCCACCATTTGTTGGTTACTCACCCACGTCTTAAAAGCGCCCAGACGAAGTGGGAATCCATTGTATGACGGAAAGTTCACCGGCCATATTTTTGGACCGCGATGGTGTCATGAATCAAGCCATTTTGCGAGATGGCAAGCCCTACCCACCACAACGGCTGGATGAGGTAAAAATTCTGTCGGGCGCAGTTGCATCGCTGCCACGTTTGGCGGAGGCCGGGTTTGTCTTGGTCGGCATTACAAACCAACCCGATGTGGCCCGAGGCACCCAGTCGCGCGATATAGTAGAATCGATCAATAAACAGGTTTTATCGTGTTTGCCGGTGCGGGAAATTTTTGTTTGTTATCATGATAATGCCGATGGATGTTCCTGCCGCAAACCCCGGCCCGGATTGATTCTGCAAGCGGCTGAAAAATATGGGCTCGACCTGAGCCTTAGCTGGATGGTGGGTGACCGCTGGAAGGATATTGCAGCCGGGAAAGCCGCCGGCTTAAAGACGATCTTCGTAAACTATCATTATCGTGAAAATTATCAAAGCGCGCCGCCCGATTTCACCGTGGAAGATGTGAAAGCCATTGCAGATATTATTTTGAAGGGACGATTTGTATGAAAACAGTGGATCAATTAAAGGTCAAGATTTTTGCCGATGGCGCCGACCTGGATGGTATTCTTAAGCTCTACCAGGATACACACATCAAGGGCTTTACCACGAATCCGACGCTGATGAAAAAAAGCGGCATTTCCGATTATGAGGGATTCTCCAAGAAAGTGCTCGAACATATTAAAGATCGTCCAATTTCGTTCGAGGTTTTTTCCGACGAGTTCGATGAAATGGAACGACAGGCGCGCAAAATAGCGTCCTGGGGGAAAAATGTATATGTAAAAATTCCGGTAACGAACACGAAAGGCGAGTCTTCTGTTGAACTTATCCATCGTCTGGCAGGCGAAGGTGTGCAGTTGAATGTGACCGCCTTGATGACAGCGAGGCAGGTAAAAACGGTTTCGGCTGCATTAGGGAATAGTGCGCCTGCTTGCATCTCGCTGTTTGCCGGTCGGGTTGCCGATACGGGACGGGACCCGCTGCCGAGCGTAAAAGAAGCGTTGTCTGTTATGGCCCGCTATCCGAATCAGGAGTTGATATGGGCCAGCCCGCGCGAACTATTAAACATATTCCAGGCCGACGAGGTTGGCTGTCATATTATTACGGTCACTCACGATATTCTCAAGAAACTCTACCTGGTAGGCAAAGACTTGGATGAATTCTCACTCGATACTGTCAAAATGTTTTATAAAGATGCCCACGAGGCAGGCTATCGCTTGTGACTTACGTGAAGGCTTGGGGCTTAAATCAAAGGTTCGGTTGGCAATTTGGGGTCAACAAATCGGGTGCCTGACATGACCAACTGGCTGGAAGTATCCATGACGGTGGACGGCGAACTGGCGGAAGCCGTTGCTGATGTGTTTGCGCGCTTCGCGCCCAACGGTGTGATGACCGAACAGGGTGTCGGTTTTACCAGCGAAGAGGACGAGGGCACGCCAGCAGGACCGATCACTGTGCGGGCCTATTTGCCAACAGACGAACGGCTCGAAGAAACGCGCCAGAAATTGGAAGAGTCACTCTACTACCTGGGCATGATCCAACCCTTGCCCGCGCCGACCTATAAGCCGATTGCCGACCAGAATTGGATGGAAGCCTGGAAGGAACGCTACCGGCCTATTCCTATCGGCAAAAAGCTTATTATCGTGCCGGTCTGGATGGAATCACCGGACGCAAGCCGACTTCCCATCCGGATCGATCCCGGCATGGCTTTTGGCACTGGTACCCACCCGACCACGCAGCTTTGTCTCGATTTGCTCGAAGAGTCCCTCCCGCCGCACGGCAAGGTCATCGATGTGGGTTGTGGATCGGGCATCCTGTCGGTGGCGGCGCTGAAACTGGGTGCACAGCAGGCGCTCGGTGTGGACATCGAAGCGGAAGCGATCTGTAACAGCCGCGAAAATGCCGTCAATAACGGGATTCCCAGTGAGGCGTTTTGGGTGGGGCTTGGTTCCGTCGCCGAAATCAAAGAGGGAAAATTCCCTTTTTCGCAGGCGTCGCTCGTCGTGGCAAACATCCTGGCGCCGGTGCTCATCCGCTTGTTGGACGCCGGGTTGGCCGATTTGCTCACGCCGCCGGGCACGCTCATCCTGTCGGGCATCCTGGCCCACCAAGCTGCGGATGTGATCGCCGCTGCCCAGAGATATGGCTTGCATCTGGTTGAGAAACGACAGATGGGGGATTGGGTCGCGCAGTCCTACCGCTATAATGGGTAGCACCAACTTTTACGAGGTGTGAAAATGAATGATTTCAAACGTTACCTGCCCCTGCTTGCAGGGGTGCTTTTGATGATTTCATGCGGTTTGTCGGGGACGGTCACACAAACGCCTCTTCCCCTTCCATCTACGGATACGCCGACCCAGGTGGCAACCGTGGCAACCGATACGCCCGTGGCACCGACAGCGACGGATACACCGGCATTGCCGCCTACCGAGACGTTGCCCCCGCCGCAAGGGACGCCGATTACGCATTTGCCCGCGGGCCAGGCGATCAAGATCACGGACATCCACATGCTGGACAGCTCGAACGGCTGGGCGTTGGGCGGATTGGACGGCGCCAGCGATCATGTGTTCCGCAGCACCGACGGCGGCCTGGCCTGGGCTGACGTCACGCCTCCGGAGCCGGCCTCTACCGATTCGCAAAACCCGAAAGCCGCGACTGCCTTTTTCCGCGATGCTTCGACGGCCTGGGTGGCTTTCTACAATGCCAAGCTGGGGCCGGCGCACTCGGCGTATATCTGGTCCACCCAGGATGGCGGCGCTACCTGGCAATATACCACGCTGACCGAGCCGACGTTGTTCCAGGAGTTCTACCGTCCTTCGGACTTATTCTTTGTGGACGCGCAGCATGGTTGGATGATCGCACATGTGGGCGCTGGCATGAATCATGACTATTATGCCTTGCTGGGCACCAGCGACGGCGGCGTCACTTGGCAGGCGTTGATTTCACCGCAGAACGATACCAGTGGGACGCAAAGTTGCGCCAAAACCGGATTGGATTTCATCACGACTCAGGTGGGCTGGTTGGCGATGGACTGTCATGGCGTGGCCCCCGTTCCCTACTTTTTCGAGACGCAGGACGGCGGCAGCACTTGGAAGCGTGTCGACCTACCACCGCCGGATAGCGCTCCCGACCTGTTCAACCAGGGCTATTGTGGTTTGCAACCGCCGGTACTGTTCACCGCTGCCAGCGGGGACCTCGTCTTGAATTGTGTGCAGTACGACAGCAACAATGTTGCGACCACCCAAAGTTTTTTGTACGAGACGGCAGATTCCGGTGCACACTGGAATGTCTACACCTATCCAGGCGGACCTTTGCAATTCATCGATGCGCAGACGGCTTTCGCGCTTGGTCGCACGATCCAGCGCTCCGACGATGCCGGGCAGACCTGGACGGCGGTCAAAACCGTCAACTGGGACGGTCAGTTCAGCTTTATCGATGCGAACACTGCCTGGGCGGTGGCTACCAACCAGGGGCAGAGCGCCCTGGTCAAGACCACCGACGGTGGAGCGAGCTGGCAGGAGATCAAACCGGTCGTTGCGCCATAATTCCGGTTTTGTCGTTTGGTGGGGAACGCGAAAAGCCAAGGGATATTTCCAGGGCGCAGCCGGGAAGTATCCCTTCTGTATACGACGATTTCCTAAAAATTTCGGCGTTCTTCCCTGCTTTGTGCTATGATAAAAGCCGAATTCCGGTTCTTTGGTTTCGCAACCTTTTTGCACCGACAGCAAAATCATGACTCAAGCACTCTACCGAAAATGGCGTCCACTGGGCTGGGACGAAGTCGTCTCGCAGGAACACGTCATCCAAACCCTAAAAAATGCGGTCGTCTCGGACCGCGTCGCGCACGCTTACCTGTTTTCCGGCCCACGTGGTACCGGCAAGACCACCGCTGCCCGTCTGCTGGCTAAGGCGGTCAACTGCCTGGCCGAGGACCCGGCCAAACGTCCTTGTAACGAATGTGCCAACTGCACGGCGGTCAATGAGAACCGCTTCATGGATTTGATCGAGATCGATGCGGCTTCCAACACTTCTGTGGAAGACGTGCGCGACCTGCGCGACAAGATCAATTTTGCGCCCTCGCAGGGCAAATATAAAGTCTACATCATCGACGAGGTTCACATGCTTTCCACAGCGGCCTTCAATGCGTTGCTTAAGACTCTCGAAGAGCCGCCGCCGCACGCCATCTTCGTCCTGGCCACCACCGAGATTCACAAAATTCCGGCCACGGTGCTTTCGCGCTGCCAGCGTCACGAATTCCGGCGTTTCCCGCTGGGTGAGATCGTGCGCCGCCTGGATGAGATTTGCAAAGCCGAAAAGATCAAGGCCGAACCAGACGCCCTGACGCTCATCGCGCGCCAGTCTGCCGGGGGCATGCGCGATGCCATTTCCCTGCTCGACCAACTGGCTTCGACCGGCGACAAAATCACGCTCGACCTGGCGCAGACGGTGTTGGGCACGGCCACCAACCAATCGGTGATTGGACTGGTGCAGGCGTTGGTCGAACGCGAACCCGCCAAGGGCCTCGATGAAATTCATCGCGCGCTGGATGGCGGCGCCGACGCCCGCGCGCTCGCCCGTCAAATCGTCGAATATTTGCGCAGCCTGATGCTCATCCAGATGGGCAATGGCGAGCAGGTGGATGCCACCGGCGATGCGCGCGCGCAGATGCAGCAACACGCCAAAGCCTTGTCCATCGCCGACGTGCTGCGCATGATGCGCGCCTTCAACGCTGCCGCCGCCGACCCACGTGGTGGTTGGTCGCCCTCGCTGGGGCTCGAGCTGGCCTTCGCCGAAATGCTCGAACTTCCCGCAACGGACTCAGCCTCGATTCAAACTAAGCCGGGTTCCACGCTGAAGCCTGCTGCCGGAACCCCGGCAGTTTCCCACCCCAAACCGGCCTCTACGCGGACTCATACCCCCGTCAGCCAGAATCCCGCCAAAGGAGCGGAATCAGCGCCCACGGCGGGGAGCCCGGTCTCGCTCGAGGCGGTGACCAAAGCCTGGCGGGAGGTCTCTGCACTCGTCAAGCAGAAAGACACCAACGTCGCGGCCTTGCTCAACTCCAGCAAAATTCTCGAAATCCAGGAAGGGGTGCTGATTCTGTCTTTTGCCAGCGACATCCTGCAGGAAAAATTCAGCCGCCCGGAGAACCTGGAATTGACGCGCGGCGCCATTCACGAGGTGCTGGGCGTCGACCTGCCTGTGCGGGCGGTGGTTGGTGGGGGCAAGGGCAACCTGCCGCCCAACGTCAAACCCGACGGCATGGTGGCCGCGGCGCTGCAAAACGGCGGCGAGATCGTGGATATACAATAGCGGTTATGATTGATCAGATTCGTGCAAAAATCCTGTCAGATGAGTTCAAATTTACGCGTCATGCAGTGGATCAAAGTATTTCGCGTCATATCCAATGCAGTTATCCATCCCGGCCCGTTATAAAAGTGATTACTCTATACCAGCCAGACTCTGCTCTTTGGATCGATAACAAGGTAAGGAGAAAATAATGGCGACATCCTATCCTCATGAGACTTTTGTCGACCAGAAAGTCAAATACACAATTGATATGAATGGTAAATTAATTGTGGTGGAAAATGTTCCGGCGCGTGTTTGTATAGAAACAGGTGAACAGCTTTTTACGCCTGAGACCGTTGAACGCTTACAAAAACTAATTGCTGGAAAATCTCGCCCAAAACGTATGATGGAAATACCGGTATTTGAGTTCGCCTGAGTTTTTTGCATCAGGCAGACCCGGGTCAAGAATTTTCCAGTTATGCGATTTTCTTTTCGCACTCATTTTTACCTCTCAGGAGATAACCATGGCCAAAGGATTCAATAAACGACCCGTCGGCGGCGGTGGGCAGGCCGGCATGATGCAGCAACTCCAACGCCTGCAACAGCAAATCGCCGATGCGCAGGATAAACTCGCCGAGGAGACCGTCACGGCTACGGCAGGCGGCGGTGCGATCAAGGTCACCATGAGCGGCGACCAGGTTTGCAAGGCCGTTGAGATCGCCCCTGATTTCTTGCAGGAGGCCGACGCCGAAATGCTCAATGACATGGTGTTGGCCGCCGTCAACCTGGCGCTGGATAAATCCCGCGAACTCCAGGAACAGACGATGGGCCCCCTGGCGGGTGGGCTGCCGTTTTAGTGTTTCACGCGTCAGGCGGTTAAGTGTTACTTCCCGAACCTCTTCAGAACCTGATTACGGCGTTCGAGCGCCTGCCCGGCATCGGGCCGAAATCTGCCTCGCGGCTGGCTTTTTATTTGCTGCGTGCGCCCGAAGACGTTTCCCAGTCGCTGGCTGAGGCGCTGATTGCGCTCAAGGCGCAGACCGGTTTTTGCCAGGAATGTTTCAACATCACCCTGGCCGGGCAGGCGCGCTGCGAAGTGTGCGCCAGCTCCGCGCGGGACGAAAGCGTGATTTGTGTGGTGGAAGAACCGTTGGACGTGCTTGCTATCGAGCGTATTGGCGCCTACCGCGGCAAGTATCACGTCTTGCACGGCGTGCTTTCACCCATTGAAGGGGTTGGCCCGGAAGATTTGAAAATTCGCCCGTTGCTGGAGCGTGTGGCCCGCGGGAACGTCCAGGAAGTCATCCTGGCGACCAATCCCAGCATGGAAGGTGACGCCACGGCCTTGTATCTGCGCCAACAGTTGGCTCCCGCTGGCGTACAGGTCACCCGTCTGGCGCGCGGCCTGCCCGTCGGTGGCGACCTCGAATATGCCGATCAGAATACGTTGTTGCGCGCCCTCTCCGGACGACAGGAGATGAGTTGAGGCGCCCCTTGCGCCCCTTGACAGAATCGCCCGTCTGCATAAAATAAGGCGGACGATGACAGGCTGCTTACACAAAGTGATGACGCAATTTCCTCGTTGGGGGACGTATTCCTGTTTTATAAAGTCGAGAGAGCCGTTTTGCGGCTCTCTTTTTTTGCCTCGCGTT
>JBJKRF010000069.1:0-11820 GCA_046704785.1 Anaerolineales bacterium
TTGTGGTTCAATATGCACAAATTTGAGCGCGGGCCAAGAAAGGGCAAAAGTCCCTACGAAATCGCCGGGATCGATCTGGGCACCGACGATTGGCTCACCTTGTTGGGTTATCCGCCAGACTAACCTGACTTTGCACCATTCAGACAATATCCTACCCGCTCTGCCGGGGCTATTCCCGTTTGTGCCCGCCCGCAGCCTATTGCACAATTTGTAAAGGTGCCACGATCACTTTTGACCTTTTTTGAACCGTGCCAGAAATTGCTGATCCAATAGTTCTGGTATTCCTATTTTCTTGCCTTGTGCAAGCAAAACGGGGATGTCGTCCAGTTGCTCTGTCGTTACCTGTAGATTATCTGCCATGCAGATAGCTTATCGCATCCTAAGAACACGTCAAAATTTGACCGAACCATGAGAGAACAGACCCGAAAAGCGGAAGTTATTTTTACACGACTCCATAGTCAGGTAAAACGAAGTATTTCATCGATCCGGAAGGCTGTACAGGAGGTACTCATTGATGTCTCGAGGTACCATTTTTTTGCTTTTCAATGTCTGTGTTTTGCCACCATTCCACAACAAGTACCCCAAATACGCTTAACATCAGGCCTGATATTCCTGCCAAGGCAGTATTCATCCCCACCTTTGGCGATGACTCTTTCTCCGGCGGCACAGCCTGCACGTTGAGTGTGGCAATTTGATTGGCCTTCGTTTGTATTGCTGCAAGTTGCTGTTGTTGATTGGATAAGGTTTCGTACAAAGACCTTGCTTGGTCACGGACTGCCGTCAGTTGGGTCACTTGGTTTTGGGCCGTTTCGAGTTTGCTGCTCAATTGAGGAATATGCCCCTCCAGCATATTTTCCTGACTTGTCAGGGCTGTTTGCTGTGTTTTCAACACCGTTTGAACATGGCCAATGATTTCCAAACCGCTGTTCACCGTCAGGCTAGACAGGGTATCGCTGCTGATTTGCACCTGCAGGTTTTGTGTATTACCAGTACAGACCTCGCTGGACAAGGCGCGTTGTTGCAGGGTGGTCAGAGCCAGGGCATCTCCCAACGAAAGCTGTGTATCTCCTGGTAAAGGCTCTAGACGCTGTTGTAGTACCTGGAGGTCGGTCAGTACATGGTTGGTAGCGCTATTTTCTTCCAAAACACAATTAAGATCATTTTTCTCATTTTGTAGTTGGGCATTGAACACATCAACCTGATTTTTAGACAGTTCTTGTTCCAGTATTGTCTGGTCTTGGTCATATATCTGGCGTGCCTGAGTAACTTGTTCTTTTAAAGATTGCGCGACGGCAGCGACTCCATAAGTACTGTTAATTTTATCTGCTGCTATCGTAGCCCAAGCATTAGCCAATAATGATGCCCGTTTTGGGTCGGTATCAGTGACTTGTAAACGTAGCTGATCCTTTCCCAGTACGCTGGAGTCAACCATGTCGTTTAACTCTGTTACAGAAAGCGGCTGGACATTATTGGCCGCAATGATATCGGGATCGGCTACAACAGTAGCCAATAAGCCAGGCGTCTTGACCAAGTCCATTAGAGCAGCAAGGTCTGGCAATACAGGCGTTGTTACTAAACCCTGGTTGGTTGTGAACTCCATAATGGGAGTCCTGATGGCAACATACGCTGTGGCTTGATAAGTTTTCGGCAAAAAAATACTGATGACCAAAGCTACTAAAGCAGTAGCCAAAGTGATGACCAGGATAATACGGCGTTTACGCCAAAGTGCTCGGATGACCTCGCGCATATCAATCTGATCTTCGTAAACAAATTGTGACTGAGAGTCCATTATCTTCTCCGGGTCAGGAGTTTACATGCAATATTTTATGCCTGCGGGTGAAAATTGCGTATTCCTGCTCGATAAAAAGCGCAATTTTCATTGGTAATGGGTATATAAACAATCAACTAAATATAATGGCTATACCCCCCACAGATCGAAATTTTGTACTGATCATGACCGACAGTGCCCTGAGATGACCATGCTGTCATTACCTACCAAGAGCGTCTGCCATTATACCTTTAAAAGGGTAAACATCAACGAATTTCGTTTGCCCAGGGACGCCTTGTATTCGTGCGTTCCCATCGTTTTTCGTCACGCGTGAACGGGCCCTTAACTTTTTCTACTTTGCGGCTATAATGTAGCCGCAAAACTTGGAATAGACTGAGCTCTTATGCCAGAGAAGATACTCGTCGTCGAAGACGAACCCTCTTTACAGGAAACCCTGACCTATACGCTCGAAAAGCAAGGCTATGACGTAGACTCCGTCGGGGACGGGCATGCTGCCGTCGAAGCGGCGCACAGCAACCAGCCTGACCTGATCGTGCTGGACATTATGTTGCCGGGCATGGACGGTTTCGAAGTGTGCAAAATCTTGCGGCGCGAGATGAACGTCCCGATCATCATGCTCACGGCCCGTGACGATGAAATCGATCGCGTTGTCGGGCTGGAAGTTGGTGCCGATGATTATTTGACCAAGCCTTTTTCGATGCGTGAACTGATTGCGCGTATTAAGGCCCAGTTACGACGTACGCAGGTCATTCGTGAAGAACTCGACAAACTCAAGACCAGCCCTCCTGTGCAAGATGTGTTGACCTTCGAGAATTTGACGATCAATCGCACCCGTCGCGAGGTCACGTTGAGCGGCCTCGCTGTGGCGCTCAAGCCACAGGAATACGACCTGCTGGCTTTCTTCGCCGAACATCGCGGACAAATGCTCTCGCGCGAGTTCATTCTCGAGCGGGTATGGGGTTGGGATTATATCGGCGATAGCCGCACTGTGGATGTCCATGTGCGCTGGCTGCGGCAGAAGATCGAGGCAGACCCGGCGACGCCGACTCGCATTGTCACGGTGCGCGGCGGCGGTTACCGTTTCGAAGGCTGATTGTGCTTATGACAGAGGGCCTGCTCACCGCGCTTTTGGTTCTGGCAGGTTTATTGCTTCTGGGCCTGGGCGTGCGTTACGCCTTCGTGCGCCGACATCTGAAACGCCTGACGGAAAAAGTGATGCGTGCTGCGCGGGGGGACATGCCGGTTTTCAACCTTCCTGAAGAGGAGCCTTACATCGAGGATATTGCCAAAGCGGTATATGCTTTGGCGGTGGCCCAACAAGCGCGTGTGGTGGCGTTGGATACCGAACGTGCGCGCCTGGCAGCAGTGCTCGAACAGATGACCGATGGTCTGTTGATCGTGAGCGCTTCTGGCAATGTGCAGTTTGCCAATCCGGCTGCCGAGAGGCTCTTTGGCCAGCGAGACAGCTTGGTGGGGCGTTCGGTTACTGTGGCGCTGCGTCATTACTTACTCGTCGAGGCCTGGCGGCATGCACAGGAAACCCATGAGGTGCAGACCCAGTCGGTGGAACTGTCTACCAGTCACCAGTTCCTCCAACTGATTGTTACGCCCGATCAACGCACGGGCAGCGCCTTGTTGCTCGTGCAGGATTTGACGCGCGTTCGCCGCCTCGAAACCGTGCGCCGCGATTTTATCTCCAACGTCTCACATGAACTGCGCACGCCGCTGGCTTCGCTCAAGGCGTTGACCGAAACTTTACAGGAAAGCGCGCTGGACGACCCGCCGGCGGCCCGCCGTTTTCTCAGCCGCATGCAGATCGAGGTCGATGCGCTGACGCAAATGGCGGCTGAACTCCTGGAGCTTTCTCGCATCGAGTCGGGGCAGGTGCCTTTGGAATTCAAGTCTGTAGCTCCAGAAATCTTGCTCAAATCAGCCGTAGAACGGATGCGGGCCCAGGCAGAGCGCGCCGGGTTGGCGTTGACTACCGACTATCCACCTGCGTTGGAAAACGTCCGGGCAGACGCTCCGCGCATGGAGCAGGTGCTCGTTAACCTCATCCACAACGCTGTGAAATTCACCCGCCCGGGCGGCAAGATCGACCTTTCGGCGCAGTCTGCTGATCATTTCGTCCGCTTTTGCGTGCAGGATACCGGCATTGGCATTCCGCCTGACGTTTTGCCGCGTATCTTCGAGCGTTTTTACAAAGCGGACCGCGCTCGTTCCAGCGGCGGCACCGGGCTGGGACTGTCGATTTCGCGCCACCTGGTGGAGGCGCACGGGGGACGCATCTGGGCGGAAAGCGAAGAAGGAGTCGGGAGCGCCTTCTATTTTACGATTCCGGTTGAACGCAAAACGTAGGGCGCTTCCTCACGCCCCTCAGAGTGCCTCAAGGGCAGCCTTGCTACGCTTTAAAGTGATATTTGTCACCTGCGAACCAGAGCAAAACCACTGCGCAACTGTGCAGCGGTAGATATAATTTATTCAAGGTTTTGAATATGATTGCGCGCGAATTTTACAAAAGCGAAGCCCGTTTGTTTAAAGTCCTGATGCATCCCGTGCGGTTGGCGATCCTCGATATTTTGCGAGATGGAGAACAGTGTGTTTGCCACATGGAATCTGTGCTCGGTTTACGGCAAGCGTATATCTCGCAACATTTGAGTGTATTGCGCGATGCGGGTTTGGTGGAAGACCGGCGTGATGGTTGGAACAATTTCTACCGGGTAACTCGACCTGAAATTTTTATGGTACTCGACGCAATGACCAACCTGACGGACAAACCTGCACAGCAAGCATCCCATGTCTCCCCAATGCAGCCTTGCCCTTGTCCGAAATGCCAGTCAAAAAACGCGAGTCGTTCCAGAAAATCTCTGGTGAATTCGGAATAAGGACCTTCTTTCTGAAGGTTTTTATTTCGATAAATCGCATTCAATTTGTTGAATAAGAACTGAGGTGAAAACATGACAGTTTCCCCAATATCGCCTTCACGTGAATCGTCGATCCGTATGTATTTTTTGTTGGCGCTGGCAGGCGTCGTATGGATGATTTTGTACAACCTCATCCAACCATTGGCAAATTGGTTGGCGTATGGTGTTTTGCAATTGGAGGAGGAATCTCATCTGGGGCAGGCGCTAGCTTTCTTTTTCTACGATGTGCCCAAGATCTTGTTGCTGCTGGCTGGAATGGTTTTTCTCATTTCGTTTATTCGCACTTACTTCAGCCCGGAACGCACCCGTGCTTTACTGGGGGGAAAACGCGAAGGGATCGGTAATGTGCTGGCGGCCTGTCTGGGAATCGTCACTCCATTTTGTTCTTGCTCGGCAGTGCCCTTGTTCATTGGCTTCGTCGAGTCGGGTATTCCGTTGGGCGTGACTTTCTCCTTCCTGGTTGCGGCCCCTACCATCAACGAAATCGCCGTCGTGATGCTTTTTGGACTGTTTGGCTGGAATGTTTCTGCGCTGTACATTGCCTTTGGATTGGTCATCGCTATCGTGGCCGGGATTGTCATTGGCAGGCTCAAAATGGAGCGTTACGTGGAGGACTTCGTTTGGCAAATCCAAAGCAGTGATACTGGGTTGGAAGAAAAGCTGACAGTGCAGATGCGTATTGCACGCGCCTGGGATTCGGTGAAGGAAATTGTCGGAAAAGTGTGGCTGTATGTAGTACTTGGCATTGCGCTGGGCGCAGGAATCCACGGGTATGTTCCTGAAAGTGCCTTGGTAGGAATTATGGGCAAGCAGACTTGGTGGTCCGTTCCGGCGGCAGTGTTGATCGGCATCCCGCTCTATTCCAATGCCGCAGGGATCATCCCGATCATAGAGGCATTGTTTGAGAAGGGTGCCTCGCTGGGGACAACGTTGGCTTTTATGATGTCGGTGGTCGGGTTGAGCCTACCCGAGGCTGTAATCCTGCGTCGTGTGCTTAAACTGCCCTTGTTGGTGACATTTTTTGTTGTGATCGGCATAGCTGTGATTGTCATTGGCTATTTATTCAACTTGATTCTGTAACAAAGGAGAAATTAGAATGCTTACGATCAAAATTCTCGGTTCTGGATGCGCCAACTGCAAAAAACTGGAGGCCACTGCTCACCAGGCTGTTGCCAAACTTGGTATCGAGGCACAAATCATTAAAGTGACCGACTATGCCGACATCATGAAATACAACCTGATGTCCACTCCAGGCCTGGTTGTCGATGAGAAATTGGTCAGCGCCGGGCGTGTGCCCGGTGAAGCGGAAGTTATGACACTGTTGCGCAATGCGCTGAGTCCGTCTGCCGGAATATAGGAAATACAGCAGGTATCGTTGGTCTTGTCTCATTCACTGGAAAATCCATCACTAACAAGTTGCCGCCGCCATCTTTACTGAACGTTAACGCCCCCGAAAAGGGGCGTTAATTTTTGGGGCGTATCGTTGTAACGATTGGTTCTTTGGGATATGGGCGTTGTGGGGCGCTCGCATCCTCACAAATCTACCGCACCCTGCTGATTTCCAGAGAGCCTGACAATTGAAAAGGAGGCCATGATGGGACTTTTCCTTACTTTGACCATTACTGCCCTTGTTGTTGTGGTAACGGTGGATACAGTTCAGCAACGACGGAAAAACCTGGGGAAATCGTCCGAGTGATCAAACATATCCTCGTTACCAATGATGATGGTATCAACGCACCGGGGCTTTTGGCGTTGGCGCAGGAAATGCGCAAAATTGGGGAAGTTATCGTGCTCGCGCCGGATCGTAACTGGTCGGGCAGCGGACACGTCAAAACGCTGGAGCGTCCCCTGCGGGTGCGCGAGGGGCTGCTCGCCGACGGCACGACCGCTTATACCAGCGACGGTGCGCCGTCCGATTGTGTAGCATTGGCCCTGCTGGGTTTCTTCGATGAAAAGATCGATCTGGTCGTTTCCGGCATCAATCCCCTGCCCAACCTCGGGCATGACGTCACCTACTCCGGCACGGTCACAGCCGCGATGGAATCGCTGATCTGGGAAGTGCCGGCAGTAGCGTTCTCCTTGGGGGCTCAAGAGGCTGCCAATCCCCTGGATTATTGCCCTTCGTCGCAGATTGCCCGTCAGGTGGTGGAGATGCTGATGTGCAAGGAGCTACAGACGAGCACGCTGTTAAACGTCAACATCCCTTATCTACCCTTGGAGGAAGTAAAAGGCATACGCATCACCCGCCAGGGATTGCGCGTCTACCGCGACCGCCTCGACCGGCGCATGGACCCGCGCGGGCGGCCCTATTACTGGATCGGCGGCGACGCCCCGACCGGCATCCCGGAGGAGGGCACCGATGTGGGCGCGCTGGCAGCCGGCTACGTTTCCATTACACCGCTGCAACTCGACCTGACGCTCTATTCTGCGATTCCCACCCTGGCAAACTGGGATTGGATGTTGAAAAAAGAAGGGCCCGGCAAAAACGATTGAGGCATGCGCCCGAAAGATTACCTGGAATCTGCCACACAAGAAAATAAGCCTCACGGGGCAACTGTGCCCTCGCGATTATTTGTTAACCAGACGTTAAACGGTCTTTACCTGGGCTTTAACAGCCGTTTGATAAATTTATCCCGACACAAATCCAAACAAGTTGAAGAAGGAGAAGAAATGCGTAAGAATCTTTATGTTTTATTTGCCGTGCTGGTGGCCGTGGCAACCGCTGTAAGCGCTTGCGGTACCGCTCCCACCACGGCCCCGGCCATGACCCAGATGCCTGCGGCGGCCCCCACTACTACCTCCGCTCCTGCTGCTACCTCTGCACCCACTGCTCTGCCCGCTGGTTCGATTACCCTTACTGGAACCGGTAGCACCTTCCAATTCCCTGCCGAGCAGGCCTACGCGTACGCTTTCCCGTACGTCGATCCGGCGGTCGTTGTCAACTACACCGGCACCGGCTCCGGCTCGGGAAAGAAGGCCATCATTGACGGTACCGTTGACTTCGCCGGATCAGACGCCGTGCTCACCGACCAGGAAACCGCCGATGGCAAGGACCTGCAAATCTATCCGTTCCTGGCTGGCGCGACCGTGATCGCCTATAACCTGCCCGACCTGGACCCCAAGAGCGACCCGGCCCTGATCCTGGATGGCAAGACGCTGGTTGATATTTACATGGCCAAGATCACAATGTGGAATGATCCCGCCATCGTGGCCCTCAACCCGAAGATTGCCTCCAAACTGCCCGCCAAACAGATCACCGTGGTGCACCGCGCTGATGGCTCTGGCACGACCGAAATCTTCACCAACGCTCTGACCTCCTTCAGCAGCGATTGGACCGCCGGCGCTGGTTCTACAATCGACTGGCCGGTCGACAAAGCCGGAAATGGTAAGGGTGGTAACGGCAATCCGGGCGTGACCGCCGAAATCGCGAAGAACGATTACTCCCTGGGCTACGTCGAATATGCCTACGCCGTACAGAACAAACTGCCCTTCGCCGACATGGTCAACAAAGCCGGCAACGTTGTAACCGCCTCCCCCGATAGCACGGCTGCCGCCATGGCCGACTTCGCTGACGCCTTCACTCCTCAGTTGACTGCCGTTATCGTGAATGCGCCCGGTGCCAAATCCTGGCCGATCGCTGGTTACACCTACATCATCATTCACCAGCACAACATGACCGACTGCGTCAAAGCCTCGAAGCTGGTGGAATACATTCATTGGATTTTGACCAATCCGGGTGCTATCACTTACGCCAAGAACTTGGGCTTCGTTCCCCTGCCTGATGCAGTTCAGAAGAAAGTGATCGCCACCTTGGATCAGGTGACCTGCAACGGTCAACCGGTCATGATGCCACAACAATAATTTCTGACAACTTCCCTAGTCCCGGAGGGCCCCTCCGCCTAATCTGGAGAGGGCCCTCCATCGTCTTTCACTCAACGACAAGCTCAGCAACTTTTTTCAATGTGTCGGGACTACACGGTGACAAAAATTGCTTGTGCTTGTCGGAACCTGAAAAGGGACCGGCATGAAAAACACGTCTGCATTAAAAAGAAATGCTTGGCAAGCGCGTTTGAACCGCGCAACCCGGCACGGGGATATTCCCTGGTCATGGCTGGTAACCGCTATGGCAATTTTTACGCTGTTGGTGGTGATCACCATCGGTTGGATGCTCTGGACCCAATCAGCCGATGCGCGCACCCAGATAGGCTGGGGTTTCTTCCAGCCCACACTCAACGCAAACTGGAACCCGGCCAAAGACATCTATCAGGCCTGGCCATTCATCTACGGTACGTTTATCACCTCGATCGTCGCCATCGTACTGGCGGTTCCCATCAGCTTAGGGATCGCCGTTTTCCTGGCAGAACTGTGCCCGGAAAGATTACGACTACCGCTCAATTGGATGATCGAGATGTTGGCTGCCATCCCGAGCGTGGTCTACGGCTTGTGGGGAATTTTTGTGTTTCTGCCTGCGGTCGTTACACCAGTAGGCCAATTTTTAGCCCCCTTGAGTAAAATTCCAGGGTTTGCAGGGATACTCTTTACCGGGCCGATTTCACAAGACGGCACATCCCGTCTCGCAGCAGGCCTGATTCTGACCATTATGATCATTCCAACCATCACGGCCATCAGCCGTGATGTCTTGTTAGCCATCCCAGACAATCAACGCGAGGCCTCGATGGGCCTGGGCGCCACGCGCTGGGAAACCATCTGGCAAGTGCTGTTGCCGTACGGCCTGTCTGGAATACTGGGGGCCGTTATCCTCGGCTTGGGACGCGCCTTGGGCGAGACCATGGCCGTCACCATGGTGATGGGAAATGCCAATGAGGCAACGGGTTCCCTTTTGAAGGCCGGTTATACCATGGCCAGCCTGCTTGCCCTGCAGTTTAAAGAGGCGGTTACGCCATTGCATACCGAGGCCATGCTCGAACTTGGCCTGACGTTGTTCGTCATCACACTCATCCTGAACCTGTTTGCCCGCTTCCTGGTCTGGCAGGTGGCGCGCCGTACCCCACAGGAGGCCCGCGTATGACAACGACGACTCGCTTCCAGGAGTTGATTGCCCGGAATCAAGCCAGGTACAGCCGTAGACGGCGAATTGTCAATGAAGTGATGCTCTCGTTGACGGGCCTGTTGACGCTAATGGCGCTCGTGCCCCTGTTCTGGGTTATTGGCTATGTGATCTACCGCGGCGCCCCGGTTCTTAACTGGGATTTCTTCACGCAGCTCTCTCGCCCGGTCGGTATGTCCGGCGGTGGCGTGCTGTTTTCCATCGAAGGTACCGTCGTTCTGACAATTTTGGCCTGCCTGTTCGCCATTCCGCCGGGCGTGTTGGCTGCCTTTTACGCGGCGCGCAACCCAAACACGCCCCTGGGCGTTGCCTTGCGCTTTGGCACGGATGTGTTGGCGGGGGTTCCCTCGATTGTGATGGGACTCTTCGTCTACACCCTGCTGGTCGTCCCGATGAAACATTTTTCGGGCCTGGCGGGTGGTGTCGCCCTGGCGATCCTGATGCTGCCGACTATCATCCGTACCACGGAAGAGATGCTCAAGCTGGTACCGCATACCCTGCGGGAAGGTTCGCTGGGGCTGGGTGCGCCTGAATGGAAGACCAACATAAGTGTGCTTTTCCCGGCTGCGCTCGACGGGATCATTACCGGATTTCTCTTGGCTATTGCGCGCGCTACCGGCGAGACAGCCCCATTATTGTTTACCGCGCTGGGCAACGAGAAATTCGATGTTGTGAGGATCGTCCAGGGGGGCGTCCAGGCGCACCAGAGTATCTTCGATATCATCGGGCGTATAATCAACCAGCCAATCGATTCGTTGCCGTTGACACTCTGGACGTATGCCTTGCAACCTTACCAGGAGCGTATCGACCAGTCGTGGGGAGTCGCATTGGTACTGATGATTTTCGTGCTACTGATCGAAGTCTTCGCACGTTTGTGGGTTGAGGCTCGCAAACGCAGTTTAAAGGGATCATGACATGACGACCGAAAACCATACGGATATTAAGCTTGTTACACCCATACCTGAAGCGCAAGAATTGCCTTCCAAGCCTAAGCAAGATGAGAAGAAATTGGAAGCGGTCGACGTGAATGTGTTCTATGGCAACTTTCAGGCGTTGGCCAATATCAACCTGACGGCTTTCGCCAACCGCATCACGGCCATTATTGGCCCGTCGGGGTGCGGAAAGTCGACCCTGCTGCGCTCCTTCAACCGTATGAACGACCTGACAGCCAGCGCCCACGTGGAAGGACAAATTTTGTTGGACGGGGAAGATATCAATGCAAAAAATGTGGATGTTGTAGAGGTGCGCCGTCGCATTGGCATGGTCTTCCAGCGCCCCAACCCTTTCCCAAAAAACATTTACGATAACGTCGCTTATGGGCCGCGATTGTACGGCGTGCGGCGCAAGAGCGACCTGGATGGTCTGGTGGAAAAAGCCTTGCGACAGGCCGCGTTATGGGATGAAGTCAAGGACAAGCTCCGTCAAAGCGGGTTGTCGCTTTCGGGGGGCCAGCAGCAACGTCTGTGTATCGCGCGGGCTTTGGCCGTCGAACCGGAAGTCATCTTGATGGACGAACCGGCCTCGGCGCTCGATCCCATCTCGACGTTGAAGATCGAGGAATTGATGCATGACATCGTCAAAGATTACACCATTGTGATCGTCACACACAACATGCAGCAGGCCGCGCGCGTCTCCGACTTTACCGCCATGATGATGATCGACGACGACCGCGCCGGGTGTGTCATCGAGTTTGGCCGTACCGAGGCTATTTTCACCAACCCGAAAGATAAACGCACCGAAGATTACGTGACCGGTCGTTTTGGCTAAAACCGGGATTGGGAAAAAGAGAAAACAAAGCGGTACTTTATAACCGTTTCCAGCCTGAATACAGGCAAATCCGACGCTGGTGGCGCCTGTTTTGTTTCGATGTTGGAAACGATATAATGAATTATCGTGACGTACGGGTTTTTGGAACTTTACTTTCCGCTAACTGGTGTTTGACAAATTGGGAATACTGTGTATGCGTGAAAAACAGTCTTTTTGACAACTATTTAGAACTTTTCGTGCAGATTTTTGTTTTCTTCAAAGGCAGAATGAAC
>JBJKRF010000070.1:0-19829 GCA_046704785.1 Anaerolineales bacterium
CCATGTTTCAAATAACAGCTTCCGCTGCTGTGGCGTGGAAAAACCAAAATAGGTTCGTTTCGTGCTCATGCCCTTATGTTACCCGATTATTAGATTTGCGCAAGATGCGCTTGACTAAGACAAAAAAACGCCAATATGGGGTATTTTTCCCAACCTGACCTTAACCAAAAATAAGGCATTTCAAGATGCCCCTTTGAAAACGGCATCAATTATCGAGAAGGACTGAATGGCACGGCGAACGGGAACTACAGCTTCCTAAACGAGGTCGCTATGGACGAAAACATGTGTCCGCGCGCCGCCAATGTATAAATCGTCATGACGCATCCAAGAGTCCTCAGCGGGAGGTCTTCTGATAAGACCATCTCCAATGCTTTGTACGGGCTATTCGCCATTCAGCCTGCTGGCATTATACCGCTACCCATCGACGGGCCGGTTTCTTGGATAAAAAAATGACGGCGAGAGCCGTATTTCCTGAGTCCTCAAGCACACGATATTGGAAATCTATCCAGAGGCCCCAAGCACGCAGGAGGATGCCTCCATAATAGGCGACTTTGACGATTTTTGCACGTGGATGTAGATGAAAAATGGACTCTATTTGCTATGTTCTCTCCTATTATGCGCCTGAGTATATTAGGACGCGCACCTTAGTTAAGGCGCTAAAGAGAATCGACGATCTCAAATTGTACGAGGCTAGGAATTCATCAAAAGGGATAATGCGTTATTTTCAGACTCTATGGAGGCTGCTTGCTATTCGACTACGCCATAACCCGAATTTTTATGTATTAGGATTCAGGGGATATGAGTTGTACTGGATTGTACGCTTAATCACTGCGGGGCATACCTTGATTTACGATCATATGATGTCACCCTATGACAGCCTTGTTTATGAACGTAAATTAATAAGGGAGGGGGGGCCTACTGCTAAATTCATTTATCAATACGAAAAATACATTCTTCACAATTCCAATATAATCCTGACCGACACGGAACTCCATAAAGAGTTTCTTAAAAGACTCTTTGACTTATCCCCTTCAAAAATATTGGCCATCCCAGTAGGGGCAGACGAAGATGTGTTTCGTACGAGTTGTCCTGTGCCTGTTCACAGCAACATTGCCCCCTTTGAAGTTCTCTTTTACGGTTCTTTTCTTCCCCTCCATGGTATGGAGTTCATACTAAAATCCGCCTTTATATTGCGTAAAGTCCCAATTCACTTCACATTAATCGGTGGAAACGAAGCAGCTCGATTACAAATCAGTCAAATGATTAAGCGATTTGATCTTGTTAATGTAAAACATGTGGATTGGGTCGAATTTGAGACTCTGCCAGAATGGATCTCGCATGCTGATATCGGGCTGGGTGGGCCATTTGGCAATACTAGGCAGGCTCAGCGCGTAATCACAGGCAAAACCTTCCAATTTCTCGCCATGGCAAGGGCCGTCATCGTCGGAAGGATCGAGAGCGATTGTGGTTTTGTGGACAAAATAAATTGCCTGATCGTCGAACAAGGGGATGAAAAAGCCCTCGCTAGAGCCATATTCTGGGCGTTCCATCATAGGGCAGAGCTAGTGCAAATTGGTCGCCGTGGTTATGAACTGTATCAGGCACGTTATTCGATTAGACACATATCTGAGACCATACGAAGGAGCCTTTTGTCATGAAATATCATCACCCGAGGTATCTCTTTCGCCGTCATGAAATTATCCGACAAGTTGAAAGAGGCAAAAATTTCCTGGAAATAGGGCCGGGGAGCCTTGACCTTGCACAAGAGTTATTGTCAAAATTTGACAATGGAACCCTGATTGATTTTAATGCCACCGACGTGGAACAAATTTACAATGGACTAAGGGCATCGTATAAACAGCGTCTCAAATTGATAATTGCGGATTTTTCTCAATATGATAACTTCGATTTAAAATTCGACTGTGTTGCCGCTTGTGAGGTCCTTGAACACATCGAAGATGATAGAAAGTTTCTACAGAGAACACATGAACTGTTGGTGAATCATGGACAGCTAATCCTGTCCGTCCCGGCTAGGAAAAAGTATTGGTCCACTGACGATGTAATCGTAGGCCACTTTCGAAGATATGAAAAACAGGAGTTATATGACAAATTGGCAGAAGCGGGCTATGCACATGTTGTTATTGCATCTTATGGCTTTCCCTTTGAGAATCTCATACGGCTGGGACGTATTGCTTTGGCAAAGTCCCAATACAATGAAAGAGCAAGATGGGACCAAAAAGCACAATCTCAACAAAGCGCCTTCCTCGTCAAAAGAAGCTCTTATTTAAATCTGATCGGACTGATCTTGAATAAATATACAATCTATCCATTCAACTTGTTTGCGTCATTGTTTAAGGAACTTGATCTAGGCGAGGGCTATGTTGTTTCTGCGACAAAATCCATCGCGTAAAGACATTGTTTTCCATAACAAACTCAAGTTGCTACCTTGTTTGTTGATCTACTTTCGACGAAAAATTTGCGATTTAACGTCTTTCCCCTTTGCAGCTTCGCGCCTCTGCATTAAACCTCTCTCTATCTGTGAATTCTGCAAAGTAGCAACTTGGGTAACGGTTTGGATTCGGGACCAAGCTCAGACGGGTAAACCTGGGTCTGCGAAAAACAAAATTCGACTTCTGCAGGGCCACTTCGACCTCGAATTTCGCGAAGAAAGAATCACCTTCGCGGGCTTTGCGACTTTGCGGTCAGCGCTTTGCCCCTGACTGAGTAAGATGAGATATGTAAAATGGAAATTCTAAAAACGTGATAAATAAGACAACCCGTTCCATCCTGCTTTCCGCGATAAGCCTTCTGGTTATTCTCGCTTTTGCCTATTATTTGTATGTTAACGCGGACCAGTACCGCC
Source organism: Anaerolineales bacterium (assembly GCA_046704785.1). Lineage (GTDB taxonomy): Bacteria > Chloroflexota > Anaerolineae > Anaerolineales > Villigracilaceae > JBJKRF01. Next base: position 2,864 of record JBJKRF010000070.1, read on the forward strand.
AAATTTTACGTTTGTCGATGTCTGGGGTAGCTATGCTATTTCTGCTCTCACTGCCATTCCCCTTGCTCAACGGATTGCAGAATATTTATTTGTATCGTGGTCTGGGCGTAGACCTTTCCTACCAAGATGGGTTTCTCCTGACTGCAGCATCAACCCTGGCAAATCAATTGCCGATTTCTGGCGGAATTGTATCCAAAGGTTTCTACTTGAAAAAGATCTTTAATCTTCCTTACACAAAATTTCTCAGCGCAACGCTGGCTCTCATGCTATGTTTCCTGGCAACCAACGGGGTAATGGGATTGTCTATTTTGCTTTTTTGGATCTTCTTCAAAAAAGCAATTGTTTCACCTCTGTTATTGATCGGCTTTGCTCTGATGATAACATGTCTTTTGCCTTTCCTGCTCCCAATGGACCGCATGCGGTTTCCAGATCCAATTCGCGAACGGATTCAACAAGCAGTTGAGGGATGGAACCTCATCAGCACAAACGCGATGTTATTGTTCAAGCTTGTTGCCTTACAAGCCAGTCTGCTATTGCTCTTGGCACTTCGATATTGGCTTGCATTCCACATGCTGTCGCTCAATGTTACCTTCGGCGAAGTGATGTTGTTTTCGGCAGCTTCGATTCTGACACAACTGGTAAGCATTGCTCCCGGGGGGCTGGGCGTAAGGGAAGGGATTGTGGGAGCAGTTGCGGTGGTACTGGGTTTCGACATGAGCGTAAGCATTGTCGCTGTAGGGTTGGACCGTCTGATATCGACCTTACCGATCCTGTTAATCGGTGGGATAAGTACAATCATTTTGGGCAGACAGATTTCGGATTGGTCAATGAAAGAGGAAACAGAAGAATTGTAACTCACCGTTATGCCAACAAGATTAGTTGAGGGATGGTTTCAGGGTTGTCAAGTGGCTCACATGCTGCAAAGTAGCTTGTTAGGTGAGCTGCAGATTGTGCCTCGCACTCCATCTGATGATATTGAAATATGATTTCTGAAAGGGTCATGCAATTGTGAACAAATATTTAATTACACCGCTACGACAACGCCTTTTAACTCTGCGGGTTAATCGGCGTCAAATGGAAGAATGGATCGTCAAATGGGATTTCTTCTTTATTCTCGCACTTGGTCGTTCAGGGACAAACTTCTTGGCAAATTTTCTGAGTCAGGCGCAGGATGCTTATGTTTTTCACGAGCCAGTTCTCGAAGATTTTAATGCCTACGTAAAAGCATTTTACAGCCCGGCGGATGCGGCCAAATACATTCAGGGGTTTCGAAAAAGGGAAATCTATCTTCGAATGCGTTGTATTGAGTCAGGTGTGTATGGAGAAGTAAACAGTAATCTCCGCCGCCACGCTGAGGCTATCAAGAACGCCTTCCCGAACGCAACTCTTCTCCATTTAGTACGAGACGGCCGCGATGTGGTGCGCTCCCTGATTCCGCGTAGGATCATGACCGTCAAGGATCCGATCGCGACGAGAATCCATCCCAAAGACTTAGATCCTTGGAAGACGCAATGGCGCGAGATGGATCGATTTTCCAGGCTATGTTGGCTGTGGCAGGTGGAAAATTCATATCTGCGGACCACAATCGGAAAGCCGGTTCAGTTTGAAAAAATTTTGTCAAGCTACGAATATTTTTCCAGCCAAATCCTTGAACCCTGCGGCATTCAAATCGACAAGAGAGATTGGGAAAATGCTATTGCCCACCCTCGTAATACCACACGCGAGTTCTCAATGCCAAAATGGAATGAATGGACTGCAGAGCAACAAAAGATTTTCAGGGAAATTTGTGGCGAAGAGATGGAACAATGTGGTTATTCGTTTTAGTTGGTCAATGATTTCATTTCTTTCTTCTTCCATGAAGGTATTGCAGACATCTTGACTGTAAATCTGAAAAGTTTATACCGTGACACCCATGTGGCAAGGCTGTTTTATGCTCACTCTTGATGTCATCATCGTCAACTGGAACACTGGAACACAACTACTGGATTGTCTGAAATCGTTACAAACGACAGTCCGGAAATCGGTTTTTCAGTTGTCGGGATGTTTTGTTATCGATAATGCTTCCACAGATGGTTCCGCAGAGATATCGGAAAATTACGCATTCCCTCTCACGATCATCAGGAATCAGGAAAACAAAGGGTTTGCCTACGCCTGTAACCAGGGTGCAAAAGCAGGAAACGCCGAGTTCATCTTGTTCCTCAACCCGGATGTTGTTTTGTTTCAAGACAGTCTGACAAACGCTCTTCTTTTCCTGTCCAACCCGGAACACGCAAAAGTAGGCCTTCTTGGCATTCAATTGGTCGATGAAAAAGGCGTCGTCCAGCGCAACGTGGCCCGTTTCCCCACACCAAAGTCACTGTTTTATCAAATGTTCGGTCTCGACCGAATCTGGCCCGGACGATTTCCGGCGCACTTCATGACAGACTGGAACCACCAAGACAGTCGGGAAGTGGATCAAGTGCAAGGCTCTTTTTTTCTAGTACGGCGCAAAGTATTCGAGGAATTACAAGGTTTCGACGAACGATTTTTTATGTACTACGAGGACCTCGATTTCGCTTTTCGGGCAACACGCGCCGGATGGAAGGTCTATTATCTGGCCGATACTCAATCGTTTCATCGAGGGGGCGGGACCTCGCACCAGGTAAAAGCCAAACGGCTGTTCTATGTTCTCTGTAGCCGGACGAAATATGTTGCCAAGCACTTTCCGAGCGCAACCATGCAGCTTACCTACGCATCACTATTGATCGAATTTCCGGTACGGGTCGTCTGGGGTCTGGTTAATTTTTCAGGAACAGCCGTCGTGGAAGCAGTTCAGGCTTACTGGATGTTTTTACGGGAACTTCCACACCTGACGAAGGAAATCAGGCGATCAACAACGAAGCAAGCATAGTCTCACGAGCGACTCTGGTACAGCGCCACCAACGCCGCGCCGATCGCTTGCGACAGGTCGCCCAAGGCGGCAGGTTCGATGCTGATACTCGTCCGTTGCGAGGCCCAAAAATAGGGACTGGCCGTCTCCCGAATGATTTGCAAGTAACGTTCACGGAATGTCTCAGTTGTCGATTCCGGGTCCATCAGTCCGCCGCCGATAACGACGAACTGCGGATCAAGCACCATGGCAAGGCCGGCCACATGCAACCCCATTGCGCGGGCCTGAAAGTCGAAGATTTCGAGCGCCAAAGGATCACCCTTTTGAGCAAGGCCGCGCAATGCCAGGGACTTTTCCTTGGGGCTCTGCGTAGACTTCGCCAATTCATGATCAGGGTATTTGGGCAGTTTTTCGGCAAGCAAATATGGAAGGCCGGAAATAGTCGTATAGACTTCGACACATCCCCAGGTTCGGCCACAACCGCACGGGTAAGGCTTGATATCCAGAAGATGCAACGGCGCGGGCATGTGACTGGCTTCCATTCCAGCCAGAGTATCTCCATCAAGTGGAAGGCCATTCCGATCGATATAAGCGCAACCGAGGCCAGACCCCGGCGCCAGCATCAGCACAGTTCCTTTGCCGCTCCCCCGAACCCGTTGCGCCTCGGCCACGCCCCCAAAATTACCGTCATTTCCAACAACCAGTGGAACAGCTCTCCCAGCCCGTTCGGCCAGCGCGCTGCTATAAGCCATGTGAACATCCCAACCGTCGAAGCTTGCCGGCAAATTCGCTAAACGGCCCAACACCCCGTATCGCTGAAACGGTCCGGGGATGGCCAGGCCAACCCCCTGCACATCGTCCCAAACCAGGCCATTTTGATCCAGGTATTCGCTGATAGCGTCGACCCAACCCCGGATGACGGCATCCGGCCCTGCCTGAGAATTCGTCGATCTTTGGAGGAGTTTTGTAGAGATCGTCGTCCCGTCACCCCAAACGCCTCCCACCTTCGATGTCGTGGCACCGCTGTCTGTGCCGATATACACGCTTTGCTTTGTAGCCATACTATTCACCTCAATAAGTAAGATAAGTTTAACGGCAGCTCAAAGACCGCCAATGAATTGCATCCTGACAGATGGTTCTGACCAATTACAAGGAAAGGCCGATAAACTTTGATAAAATGCGAGCAATCTGTTTGATTGCTCCTTTTCAAACACTGATCACCAAGTCAGATATTATAATCCCTGATGGCAACGCTCTTTCCCAGCCAACGCCTCCATCATGAAATCCAACAGATAATGCGAGTCCTTTTTTTCCCCCGCTATAGCCGTCTTGGTCCCAGCAGCCGAGTGCGGTTTTACCAATACGCGCCTTATTTCGACACCCATGACATTCGGGCCGAAATCGCGCCGTTACTGAACGATGCCTATATCCGCACTCTATACTCCGGAAAACGTGCTCCCATTTCGACGATTTTAGCCGCCTATAGAACGCGCTTGGCAAAGTTGACTCGCAGTCGCTCGTTCGACCTGCTGTGGATCGAGAAAGAACTGTTCCCCTGGCTGCCGCCCTGGGCCGAATCCACACTGGACAAGTTGAAGGTCCCGTACATTGTGGATTACGACGACGCCGTCTTTCACCGTTATGACATGCACCACAACGCAGTCATTCGTCGCCTTTTGGGAAAAAGCATCGCCGATGTTATGAAGCACGCCAGAACCGTAGTCGTTGGGAACGAATACCTGGCAAAGTACGCTCACCAAAACGGCGCGCGCCGAATCGAATATTTGCCTAGCGTCGTAGACACGGATCGATACACCGCAAAGTTGCATACATCAAATGCCGAATTCCGCATTGGCTGGATTGGCAGCCCGGTGACCGCCCCGTACGTCGCACTGATCCGCGAAGCACTCCAGGAGGTTCTCCAACAACACAATGCCCACTTGATTCTGATCGGTGCTGGCTCAGACGATCCACTCCCCGGTTTGCCCAAAGAAATTTTGCCCTGGCAGGAATCGAGCGAAGTGGCCGCCATTCAATCCCTGGACGTTGGCATCATGCCTCTTCCCCAAGCGCCTTTCGAACAGGGAAAGTGCGGCTACAAACTCATTCAATACATGGCCTGTGCACTGCCCGTCATCGCATCGCCGGTGGGTGTCAACGCGCAGATCATCGACCACGGTCAAAACGGCTTTCTGGCATCCACACCAGACGAGTGGGCCCAGGCGCTGCTCAAGCTGCACCGCGACCCTGCCCTCAGAAACAGCCTGGGGCAAGCCGGGCGCAGAAAAGTCGAAGAGCAATATAGCCTGCGAGTGGCCGCGCCACGCTTCCTCGAGATTCTGAAAGCCAGCGCCAAACAGGTATAATTTGGCGCATGTGCGGCATCACCGGATGTCTCGATCCAAATCCAACGATGGAACAGGCGCAGTTGATGGCGCTTGTTACACGCATGACAGATACGCTGCGCCAGCGCGGACCAGACGACAGCGGTGCCTGGGTCGAGGCCGAGCGCGGGATCGCGCTCGGTTTTCGTCGTCTGGCCATTCTCGACCTGTCGCCCAGCGGCCACCAACCCATGCAGTCTGCCGACGGGCGCTACGTCATCGTCTTCAACGGGGAAATCTATAACTTCGGGCAATTGCGTGAAGAATTGATCCGCCAGGGCGCCACTTTTCGCGGCACGTCCGACACCGAGGTGATGCTGGCCGGTTTCAGCGCCTGGGGCCTCATCGAAACGGTCAAACGCCTGAACGGCATGTTCGCCTTCGCGCTCTGGGATCGCCAGGAACGAACACTGCATCTCGTCCGCGACCGGTTGGGCATCAAACCGCTCTATTACGGCTGGCAAGGCAACACGCTGTTGTTCGGCTCGGAACTCAAGGCGCTGCGCGCCCATCCGGCGTTTCAGGCGGACGTGAACCGCGACGCGCTGACACTCTTCCTGCGATACAACGACGTCCCCGCGCCGTTGAGCATTTACGCCGGCATCTTCAAACTCCTCCCAGCCTGCATCCTGACCATTAGGCCGCACACCCACCCGGAAGATTGCGCTCCCACGCCATACTGGTCGGCGCGCGAGGCTGTCGAACGCGGACTGGCCGACCCCTTCCCCGGCGACGAGCACGAGGCCATCGAACAGCTCGGCGCTCACCTGCGCAGATCGGTGGGGCTGCGCATGATCGCCGACGTGCCCCTGGGGGCGCTGCTCTCCGGCGGCATCGATTCATCTACCATCGTGGCGCTGATGCAGGCCCAAAGCCAGCGCCCGGTCAAGACCTTTAGCATCGGCTTCCACGAGTCCGGGTTCGACGAGGCCGCTCACGCCAAAGCCGTGGCCCGATACCTGGGCACCGAGCACACCGAACTTTACGTGACGCCCGAAGAAACGCGCGCCGTCATTCCATTATTGCCCACGCTCTACGATGAACCCTTCTCCGACTCATCACAAATCCCGATGTTTCTGGTCTCGCAACTGGCGCGCCAGCACGTGACCGTCAGTCTCTCCGGCGACGGCGGCGACGAACTCTTCGGCGGCTACAACCGTTATTTCTGGGCGCCGCGCCTGTGGAAGCGCATGGGCTGGATGCCCGCATTCGTCCGTAAAGGGGCAGCGGGACTCATTCAAGGCGTTCGTCCGCAGGCCTGGGCCAGGGGGATACAGGCGACGGGGCGTTTGCTGCGCGGGATGCGAGAAGTGCCCAATGCGGGCGACAAGGCCCATCGCCTGGCAGAAAGCCTGCGCGCGGAAAATCCCGCTGCGCTCTATATCGACCTGGTTTCCCATTGGAAAGAACCGACGAAGCTGGTCTTGAATGGACGCGAACCCATACCAACGCTGACCGACCTGCCCGGCACCTACGCCGAACGGATGATGTACCAGGATTTGGTTACGTACCTGCCCGACGACATTTTGACCAAAGTGGATCGCGCCAGTATGGGCGTCAGCCTGGAGGCGCGCGCGCCGTTCCTCGACGACCACAAGACAGTGGAACTGGCCTGGCAATTGCCGCTGAACATGAAACTGCGTGGCGGGCAGGGAAAATGGATTTTGCGCCAGGTGTTGTATCGTTACGTGCCGCCGGAGATGGTCGAGCGCCCGAAGATGGGCTTCGGCGTGCCGCTAGATTGTTGGCTGCGCGGGCCGTTGCGCGAATGGGCCGAGGCACTGCTCGACGAAGGACGCTTGCGCCGCGAAGGTTTCTTCGACCCTGCGCCCATTCGCAGCACCTGGCGCGAGCACCTTTCGGGCCAGTTCAACCGGCAATATCTCTTGTGGGATGTGTTGATGTTCCAGGCCTGGCGCGAGGCGCTGGCGTGAAAATCGTCCTGTTCGCCAATACCGACTGGTACCTTTACAATTTTCGTCTGCCGCTGGCGCAGGCCCTGCGGGAACGCGGAAACGAGGTCATTCTGGTTTCACCCCAGGGCACCTACGGCCAACGCCTGGCCCAGGCAGGCTTTACGTGGGTGCGTTTTCCGCTTTCGCGCAAAGGCACCAATCCGCTGCGGGAGTTGGGGACGCTCTGGAAGCTGGTGGTGTTGTTCCGCCAAATCAGGCCCGACGTGGTACACCTGTTCACCATCAAGCCCGTTCTGTACGGCTCCATCGCCGCACGCGCTGCCGGCGTCGAACACATCATCAACGCGATTACCGGCCTGGGACACGTCTTCACCGATGAAAGCACACCAGTCAAACTGCTGCGTTGGCTGGTCCTGCGCATCTACCGCTTCGCGCTGCAAAATACCCACGTGATCTTCCAGAACGAAAGCGACCGGGAGCTATTCGTCGCAAAAAAACTGGTCAGCGCCGAACAGGCAATGGTAATCCCCGGCTCCGGCGTAGATATCGACAAGTTTGCGCCGAAGGCGCTTTCCGGGTCGGAGGAGCCCATCGTCCTGCTGCCGGCGCGCCTGCTCAAAGCCAAAGGTGTGGAAGAGTTCGTCGAAGCCGCGCGACAGGTGAAAAAGGAAGGCGCGCAAGCCCGTTTCGTCCTGGTAGGCGACACGGATTTCGACAATCCCAGTAGCGTCTCGCGGCAAGAACTGGAAAACTGGCAGGCAGAGGCTGTAGTAGAATGGTGGGGATGGAAGCAGAATATGGCCGATGTTTACGCACAGACGGCCATCGTCTGCCTTCCTTCCTATCGTGAGGGCCTTTCGCGCACATTGCTGGAGGCCGCTTCCTGCGCCAAATCCATCGTCACGACTGACGTGCCCGGTTGCCGGGAAGTCGTTCGGGACGGAGTCAACGGCTTCCTTGTCCCCATCCGAAACCCACAGGCGCTGGCAAACGCCATCCTGCGCCTGCTCGCCGACCCGAAACTGCGCCACACGATGGGACAAAGGGGTCGCAGGCTGGTCGTGGAACAGTTTTCGCTCGCGCGGGTCATCCAGGAAACGTTGCTTGTCTACCCACACGACCACGCAGGGGCCCCCTAATAAAAATGGAACTCGCAGATATATTTTTCCCGCTTCTCGTCGCTTTGATTTGCAGTCTGGCCCTGGGCGTTCCGGCCCTGTGGCTGGCCCGACACCTGAAGCTGATAGACATCCCCGGCAGTTCGCCGCATAAACAACACGCACATCCCACGCCCTTGGCCGGCGGGGTCGTCCTGCTTGGCAGCAGCCTGCTTCTCATCCTGCTGTTTCGAGACATGCTGACGAAAGAGATCGCGGGCGTTTTTCTCGGCAGTTGCGTCATTTTAGCTTTTGGGTTTTGGGACGACGCGAAAGGGCTTCCAGCTTCAATCAAATTGATCGGACAAGCCGCCGCGACCACCATCGTCGTCTACGCCGGGGTACGGGTTCAAATCGTCAGTTCGCTTGGCCTGGCGTTGCCGCCCGTTCTCGCCAATGGATTGAACCTTTTTATCACTTATTTCTGGCTGATCGGCATTACCAACGCCTTGAACCTGATCGACAGCATGGACGGTTTGGTTTCAGGGCTGAGCAGCCTGACCTTCACATTCTTCATCGGCGCGGCAGTGGCCTCGCAACAACCTAGGCTGGCAACCTGGGCCGCCATCTTTGCGGGCATCAGCGTCGGTTTGTATTTTTATAACGGTTATCCGGCTCATTTCTTTTTAGGAGATGCTGGCGCACAGACTATTGGATTCATCCTGGCAGCGATGGCCGTCCTGTATAATCCACTGGACCTTCAGCAAGCCTCCTCCTGGTTTTTGCCCATTTTGTTATTGGCGGTCCCCATCTTCGACACCTCCCTGGTTGTCTACTCCCGTTGTCGACGAGGCGTGGAATTTTACAAGGGGCACCGCGACCACAGCTATCACCGGCTGGCGTTGCTGGGCATGGACCCCGGTCGCGCTGTCCTGGCCCTGCATGTTGGCGCCCTGGCATTGGATTGCATTGCATTCACAGCCTTGTCCCTGCCTCCCTGGCAGGCCAACCTGATCTTCGGCGCCTGCCTGCTCCTCGGAATACTATTGATTTTAGTGCTCGACCACCACCCAAGATTTTCATCCTTAGACTAAGATGGAGTGTGAATGAACGAACAACTCTTTAACTCTCCCGAAGCGTTGACCTTCGACGACGCGCTGGTCGTCCCGGCCTACAGCGAGGTCCTTCCATCGGACGTCGATGTGCACGCCCAACTTACCCGTGACATCGCGCTGAACATCCCAATTTTATCCGCCGCCATGGATACCGTCAGCGAGGCCAAACTGGCGATTGCACTGGCACGTGAAGGCGGCATCGGCATCATTCACCGCAACATGTCGATCGAGCAACAAGCTGCCGAAGTGGACAAAGTCAAGCGCACCCAGGCAGGCATGATCAGCGATCCGGTTACGCTAACCCCGGATGCCAACCTGCAACAAGCGGAAGACATCATGGGAGGCTACCGCATCAGCGGCGTCCCCATCATCGATAAAAGCGGACAACTCGTCGGGATTCTGACCAACCGCGACATTCGCTTCGTCGAAAAAAGCGACTACAACAAACCCGTCAGCGAGTTCATGACCCACCCGCCGCTGGTTACCGCACCGGTGGGCATTTCCAATCACGACGCCAAAGCGCTGCTGCAAAAGCACCGCATCGAAAAGCTGCTGCTGGTCGACGAATCAGGGCACCTGAAAGGGCTGCTGACCGTCAAAGACATCCTGACCGAGATCGAACATCCCCATGCCGCCCGCGACGAGCGCAGCCGGCTGCGCGTGGGCGCAGCGGTCGGTGTGGGCACAGACCTGGAGACCCGGGTCGGCAAGCTGGTCGACGCCGGGGTGGACGTAATTGCCATCGATACGGCGCACGGCCACACCAAAGGCGTCCTGCTCGCCATCCAACGCATCCGCAAAGGATGGCCGAAACTCCCCATTCTGGCTGGAAACGTGGTCACCGCCGAAGGCACGCGGGCACTGATCGACGCCGGCGCCGACGCCGTCAAAGTGGGCGTGGGCGCGGGGTCGATCTGCACGACGCGCGTAGTGGCCGGCGCAGGCATGCCGCAATTGAGCGCCATCTACGCCTGCGCGCAGGAAGCCCACAAAAGTGGACGGCCCGTGATCGCCGACGGCGGCATCAAATATTCGGGTGACATCGTCAAAGCCATCGTGGCCGGGGCCGATACGGTCATGCTGGGCTCGTTACTGGCCGGCCTGGAAGAGTCGCCCGGCGATGTCGTCCTATACGAGGGGCGTCGCTTCAAAGAATACCGCGGGATGGGCTCCCTGGGCGCCATGCAGGGCTTTGGACGCGACCGTTACGCCAGCGGACAAAGCGGCGCGGCCAAACTCGTCCCGGAAGGCATCGAGGGACGGGTACCCTACAAAGGCACGCTACATGATTTTATCTACCAGATCGTCGGTGGATTGCGTTCCGGCATGGGCTACGCAGGCGCACAGTCGCTGGATGACCTGCGCACCCAAACGAAGTTGACGCGCATCACAAACGCCGGGTTGATCGAAAGCCATCCCCACGACATCATTATTACCAAGGAGGCGCCGAACTATCAAATCAATTAGGCCAGATTCCTCGCAATAATGACATCTGCATGTTAAGCCCTTAAAAATTGGCACAAAAAACTTTATCTGACATATAATTCTGTGGTAAACTCTGACAGAATTTCCGACCGGAGAAGCATTCATGAGTAAAAATCGTAGCGAGCAGATGGTAGAACGCCTGCGCTCCATGCAGGCAGCATCACCGGATATCGAAGCCTCCGCTGTCGTTTCTGTTGATGGTTTGATTATGGCTTCTGCACTTCCGGCAGAGGTCGAGGAAGACCGCGTATCGGCAATGTCGGCGGCAATGCTCTCCCTGGGCGAACGAATTGCCACCGAACTTGGGCGCGGCGCCCTGGAGCAGGTTTACATCAAAGGCGACAAGGGTTTCATCATTCTGACTGCGGTCGGAGAAGAAGCTGTGTTGACAGCCCTTGCACGTCAAGAAGGGAAACTTGGCCTGATATTCCTGGAAATGCGGCGAGCCGCAGAGGATCTATTGAAGCTAGTAGGATGAGCCAATACCTGTTGTACGCTAAAGAAATTACACCAACGAACGTCTACCCAGGTGGGGAGGACGCCGATCAACGGCCCTCCCCACTTCTCTTGCCAGCAAGAGCTCCCTGGCGCTCCATTGGGAGCCGTCGATGAAAAGGAGACGCGTGGAACAACCTTTCACCGCCCCTTTCTACGCCATCGATCCCGGAAGAGCTATCCTCATTGCGAGCCTGCGGCGCAGGCGAAGTAATCTGAAATAAGAATGCCAGATTGCTTCGGCGGAAAGAACCGCCTCGCATTGCTCGTTTAATCCACAACCGAGTCTACTGCAAAAAGGTTTCCAAACACAAAGGCACTTGCCCTTTGTGCTTAATTGTTTTCCAGTACACTCACAATTACCTTTATGAAGAGAGGCTCTATGGCGACTAAATATATCTTCTTTACCGGCGGTGTGGTCAGCTCGGTAGGCAAAGGTGTCACCGCAGCGGCGCTCGGCCTGGTGCTCAAACAACGCGGTTTCAACGTTGCAGTACAGAAACTCGACCCATACATCAACGTCGACCCCGGCACCATGTCGCCTTACCAGCACGGCGAGGTGTTCGTGCTGGATGACGGGGCGGAGACCGATCTTGATCTGGGCCATTACGAACGTTTCATCGACATCCATCTGACCCGCGTGTGTAATTTCACCACCGGCCAGGTGTATGCCGAAGTCATCGCCAAAGAGCGCCGGGGAGACTACCTGGGGGGCACCATTCAGGTCATTCCACACATTACCAATGAAATCAAACGCCGGATCGCCCTGGTCGAAAAAACCATGGGTGCCGATATCGTGCTCGTCGAGGTGGGAGGCACCGTCGGGGACATCGAATCGCTACCGTTCCTCGAGGCGCTACGCCAACTACGGACTGAGATTGGGCGCGAAAACACCTTCTTCATCCACGTCACCTGGTTGCCTTACATCGGCGCGACGGACGAACTGAAGACCAAGCCAACCCAACACTCGGTGGCGGAACTGCGCTCGATCGGCATCAACCCGAATATGATCATCGCCCGTTCTGACTACCCGGTAGCGGACGAACTGTCCGAAAAGATTGCCCTCTTCTGCGATGTCGAAAAGCGGGCCGTCGTCCCAATGGTGACCACAAAAATCCTGTACAAAGTTCCCCTGTTGCTGGAGGAACTGGGCATCGGCGATTATGTGCTGGAGAAACTCGGTTTGCAAGCGCAGCAAAAACCAATCTGGAAGGAATGGGAAAAACTGGTCGCCAATGTAGATAAGCCAAAGCCACAAGTAAATATCGCTCTAGTTGGCAAGTACGTCGAGTTGCACGACGCCTACATGTCGGTGCGGGAAGCGCTGAAACACGCAGCGCTGGCCCAAGGCGTGGAAGTCCACATCGACTGGGTCCATTCTGCGGACCTGGAAAAAGACAAGGGCTGGGAAATCGTCCAAAACGCGGACGGGGTCCTGGTTCCGGGCGGATTTGGTTCGCGCGGCATCGAAGGCAAAATCATGGCTGCCCGTTACGCACGCGAGAAGCGCATCCCCTATCTGGGCTTGTGCCTGGGCATGCAGATTATGTGCGTCGAATTTGCTCGCAATGTACTGGGCGCAGAAGATGCAAATTCCACCGAGTTCGATCGTTCCACAGAGCACCCGGTGATCGACTTGATGATCGAACAACGCGCCATTACCGATATGGGCGGGACGATGCGCCTGGGGCTTTATCCCTGTGCGCTGCAATCCGGCTCGAAAGCGGCGGAGGCCTACAACACTGACCAGGTCAACGAGCGCCATCGCCATCGTTTCGAGTTCAACAATGCGTACCGCGAACAATTCCAGGAGGGCGGCATGATCTTTTCGGGCATTTCCCCCGACGGCAAATTGGTGGAAATCGCGGAAGTACGCGATCATCCCTTCATGGTCGGCTGCCAATTCCATCCCGAATTTTTGTCACGACCCAATCGGCCCCATCCACTCTTTATGGGATTTCTGCGCGCCGCGACGGAGAAAGCCGGCATCAAGCCCAAACAACAGAAAGAGAAAGAATACGCCTAATTGACATCGGCAGAGAGTAACATCCAAAAGCCCGCATTGACGCGGGCTTTTTTACGGAAATACTCAAAGAACCTGCAGAACTCCAGATTTCACGCTATGAAATTGAGTTATACTTGGCGCGATGTGAAAAACGGCGCAAAGCAAGCGGCGGGGTATTTGGTCGACACAAACACGCCCATCGCAACAACGAAGCTCCAGCCTGATGATCAGAACAAATAACCTCGACAGGATTTCTTGGACAAAGAAAAATAAGCCATTTGGCATAACAGAGAAAACTGGCATTATCGCAAATGAATCCACAGAAAACACTGTGACCGGAAGAGATAAACGGAATGATTTCGGTCTTGTACCAAATTTTTCTAATCCTTTCTTTTCCGGCATTCATCGAAGAACTTCACAATTTCAAGGAGAATTGAAATGGATACCACAATTGAAGGCATGAACGCACAAGAAATTCTGGACTCCCGCGGCAATCCAACCGTCGAAGTGGAAGTTATCCTGGCCGACGGTTCGTGGGGCCGCGCCGCAGTCCCCTCTGGCGCATCGACCGGCGTGCATGAGGCGCTTGAACTGCGCGACGGCGATAAGACTCGCTACAACGGGAAAGGCGTACAAAAGGCGGTCGAAAACGTCAACACCGCCATTGCAGACGCGCTTTCGGGCTGGGACGCCACCGAGCAAAAAGCTATCGACGCGGAATTGATCTCCCTTGATGGCACCCCCAACAAATCCAAGCTGGGCGCAAACGCCATCTTGGGCGTCAGCCTGGCAGTCGCCAAGGCCGCTGCCAATTCCCTCGGCCTGCCGCTGTATCGCTACCTGGGCGGTGTCTACGCGCATGTCTTACCCGTGCCGATGATGAACATCCTGAATGGTGGCGCGCATACGGCCTGGCAGTCCACCGACGCGCAGGAATTCATGGTCATGCCGCTGGGTGCACCGAGCTTTGCCGAGGGCCTGCGCTGGGGTTCCGAGATCTATCAAGCGCTGAAAGCCGTGCTCAAGTCCAAAGGCTATACGACCCTGGTCGGCGACGAGGGTGGTTACGCGCCGGCGCTCAAGACCAACGCCGAAGCCGTCGAGGTCATTTTGGAAGCTATCGAAAAGGCCGGGTTCAAAGCCGGTCGTGGCCTGGACGTGGCGATCGCCATCGATCCGGCGGCTTCCGAGTTGTACGACGAAGAAACCAAGACATACAACCTGCGCCGGGAAGGCAAGCAACTCAGCGGCGAGCAGATGGTGGAATTCTGGGGCAAGTGGATCAATGACTATCCGATCGTCTCGCTTGAAGATGGGCTGGCCCAGGACGATTGGGACTCTTGGAAGTTGTTGACCAAGGAACTGGGCGACAAGGTTCAGATTGTGGGCGACGACCTGCTCGTCACCAACCCGGAACGCGTCCGCCGCGCGATCAAGGAAAACGCCGCGAACGCCTTGCTGGTCAAAGTCAACCAGATCGGCTCCCTGACCGAAACCATCGAAGCGGTGGAAATCTGCCACCGCGCTGGATGGCGAGCAGTCACGTCGCACCGCTCCGGCGAGACGGAAGACGCCACCATCGCCGACCTGGCCGTTGCGCTCAACACCGGACAGATCAAGACCGGCGCCCCGGCCCGCTCCGACCGCGTCGCCAAGTACAACCAGCTTCTGCGTATTGAAGCCGAGCTGGGCAGCAGCGCCAAGTATGCCGGCTGGGAAGCGCTGACACGCTAGCCAGCCATACTCCGCGAAACAGAATGGTTTATACAGCAGGACAGTCGATGAACTGTCCTGCTGTGTTATAAAGACCACATAATTGCAAACCGAAAGCCAGCGGTTTTGCTGTAAAATAATCCACCTGTATCGATTTCTGTACCGATTTGCACCTGTTCAACCTGGAAACTTTTACACAAACACAATTGCTCAGGAAACTATGACCACCCCTTATTGGCTTCAAGACGCAATCTTCTACCAGATTTTTCCCGATCGCTTTGCCAGAGGCAACCCTGCCAATAATCCACCCAACGTCCAACGCTGGGGCGCGACGCCCACCATTTGGGAATTTCAAGGCGGCGACCTGCGCGGCATCATCCAACGTTTCGATTACTTGCTCGATTTGGGAATCAATGCAATCTATTTAAATCCAATCTTCCAATCACCGTCCAACCATCGCTACAACACAACGGACTATTACAAAATCGATCCAAAGCTGGGCGACATGCACGACTTCGAGGCGCTGCTCAGCGTGGCGCACAGCAACAACGTGCGCGTGATTTTGGATGGCGTCTTCAATCACGTCGGGCGTTCCTTCTTCGCCTTCACCGACATTTTGGAAAACGGCGAACACTCCCCCTACAAAGACTGGTTCCATATCCACAAATTTCCGCTGGACCCTTACACGCCCGGCGAGGCGCACACGTACGAAGGCTGGTGGAAACTCAAAAGCTTACCCAAGTTCAACACGGACAACCCCAAGGTACGCCAGCATATTCTCGACGTGGCGCGCTACTGGCTCGAACGGGGAACCGATGGCTGGCGGCTGGACGTGCCCAACGAGATCGACGACGACTCCTTCTGGGCCGAGTTCCGCCAGGTTGTCAAAAACGCCAACCGCGACGCCGGGCTGATCGGCGAAATTTGGACGGTCGACCCACGCTGGGCAAACGATACCCACTTCGACGGCCTGATGAACTATCCCATACGCGACGCATTGCTGGCCTGCTTCACCGGCCAGGAGACCATCCTGCAGTTTGCAGACAAGGTCGAAGCCATGTTCAAAGTCTATCCACGCGACAATCTGTACGCCATGTACGTGCTGCTTGGCTCGCACGATGTCGAACGCCTGATGACCATGCTTGGCAACGACTTGAACAAGGTCAAATTGGCCTTCCTGTTCCAATTCGCTTATCCCGGCGCGCCTGCCATTTACTACGGCGATGAGGTTGGTCTGGAGGGCGGCAAAGACCCGGACAGCCGTCGCGCTTTTCCCTGGGACCCCGCAGAGTGGAAAGGGGATTTACGTATCTGGGTACAGAGCCTGATCGCCTTGCGGAAGGGGCGCGCCTCGCTACGGCGGGGCGAATATCTGCGTTTGAGGGTGGACGAAGCCGACGGGTTGTACGTGTTCATGCGCGCACTGGGGGAGGAGAAAACGCTCGTCGCGTTGAACGTCAGCGAAAAAACGGCGAACGTCCAATTCCCGGTCGCGCCTTACTGGTCCGACGGTCACGTAGTGCGCAGCCTGCTCGACAGCCGTCCGTTCAGCATCCAGAACGGCAAGATCAACATCAGCCTGCCCGCCTGGAGCGGAATTTGGTTGGGTTGATTCGCTGCGGGGCAGTAGATGACTTGCAATCCTGACAGGGCAAACGCATCTAATTTGCAAAAAACCGAATATACGGGCATTTTTTCGGAAAACCGGTTATTTTTCCACATATGGCGCTCCTATATCTGGGCCATAAAGCGAAAATACACAGCAATTCCAAATTTGAAACTTACAGACCTATTTTGAACTATTGCCTGGTCATACGGCACGGCTAAAGCCACCTCTCAGGGCGTGGCAGCCCTTCGGGCTGGCAAATTTTAGCCCCGTAGGGGCTT
>JBJKRF010000071.1:0-18404 GCA_046704785.1 Anaerolineales bacterium
ATGAAAAGGTTGGATTCGTTCCACCCTATCGATCCGACCAGCGGATACTGAAACGATGGAGAACTCAGCAATCGCCAGCGGCGTCGGAATGAGTTCCACCCTATCGATCCGACCAGCGGATACTGAAACAGAAATGACCCCCGCCGAATTTATCGCCATGTTTTGGGTTCCACCCTATCGATCCGACCAGCGGATACTGAAACACAAAGAGGGGTGGGACGCTCTGAGTAGTTACGCGCAGGGTTCCACCCTATCGATCCGACCAGCGGATACTGAAACCGCTATAAGCGCCTAGGCATAATCGATTCCTGGGAAAGATAGTTAAAGCAAAACAGCCCACTGGAAACGCCAGTGGGCTGTTTTGCTACTGTTAGTATAGAAATAAAGCAAAAATTCCTGGGATACGACAGTTCCTCAGGAATTCTGTCCTACTAAAATTACTTCCAGCGGTCCCGACGGGATTCGAACCCGCGATCTCGGCCTTGACAGGGCCGCATGTTTGGCCGCTACACCACGGGACCAGAGAAGCGGGCAGTAGTGTATCATAGCCCCCGGGGGGCGTCAAGACTCGCGCAAATTTTTACCGTCCAAGGTTTTCATATACAATCCATTTAGCTCTTGACTCGTCCTCCTTTTTTTGCTAGACTAATTTAGTCTAGCCTAAATTACATTTTAGAGAAAATCAATGGACGAATTAATTACCCAAAATATTCAGGATTACCTGAAGGCTATTTATGCCATCGTTGCCGAATACGGCTCTGCCAGCACCAGCGCCCTGGCAACACGTCTGGGGATCGCGCCGGCGTCTGTGACCGGAATGCTTCAAAAACTGGCGACGTGTAAACCGCCGCTCGTGGTGTACCAGAAACATCAGGGGGCAACACTGACGCCTGAAGGGGAACGCGCCGCACTGGAAGTTATTCGCCATCACCGGCTAATCGAGGCGTACCTGGTAACAGCACTCGGCTATTCGTGGGACGAAGTCCACACAGAGGCCGACCGCCTGGAGCATGTCATCTCGGAGGACTTCGAGGCTCGCATTGCAGATATCCTCGGGAATCCGGACCGCGACCCACATGGCGAATTTATTCCCACCCCAGAATTGACCATGCCAACCGATCATTCCGTTCCACTCTCGGCGCTGCGCCCGCCCCAGAAAGCGACCGTCCGTTGGGTGAAGGATTCCGACCCAGCTTTGCTGCGGCACCTCGAAAGCCAGGGGCTCGTTCCCGGGGTGTCCGTTGAGGCGTTGGATTATTCCTCGTTTGACGGCAACTTGAGGCTACGGGTCGAAAGACGTTCCCAAGAGTCCGTCTTAGGGCAGGCGGTCACTTGCCGTGTTTTCGTCGAAATCGGTTAATCCCTTTTAGTCGTTCGGAGGCTTTATATGGAAAAAGAGAAAGCGATTGGGAGTAATGTGCGCGAGGGTGACGCCAATACGTTGGCCTCTGCCAACGAGGTGCTAGAAGGGAAAAGCAAAAAGGGCTGGTTTGCCCGTATTTTGCCATTCCTGGGGCCAGCATTTATTGCTTCGGTGGCTTACATCGACCCCGGCAACTACGCCACCAACATCCAATCTGGTGCAAAGTATGGATACGAGTTGCTTTGGGTCATTTTTGCCAGCAACATTATGGCGATGCTGATCCAAACCATGTCGGCAAAATTGGGGATCGCTACCGGGCATAATCTGGCGGAGACCATGCGCGACCGCTACCCCTACTGGGCCGGCATACTCATGTGGATCATGATGGAACTCGTCGCCATGGCAACCGACCTGGCAGAGTTTCTGGGAGCGGCGTTAGGGGTTTATCTGCTTTTCCCCGACCTGTTTGTCAAAATCGGCGCATTGACGGGCCTACCGGACCTGCTGATTCCCGCCGTGCTGATGGGCGGGCTAACCTTTGTAGTCTTATTGCTCGAGCACAGTGGTTTCCGTCCGTTGGAAGCATTAATCACAGGCCTGGTTGGCATCATTGCGTTGTGTTTTCTGGTTGAAACCGTGCTCGACCGCCCCAACTGGAGTATTCTCGCCTATCATTCCGTCGTTCCACAGTTTTCC
Organism: Anaerolineales bacterium; assembly: GCA_046704785.1. Taxonomy (GTDB): domain Bacteria; phylum Chloroflexota; class Anaerolineae; order Anaerolineales; family Villigracilaceae; genus JBJKRF01. Next base: position 2,060 of record JBJKRF010000071.1, read on the forward strand.
GGCACGGAGAGCATTCTACTGGCAGCGGGCATCCTGGGAGCTACCGTGATGCCGCACGCCATTTTCCTGCATTCAGGCTTGACCCAGAATCGTATCGTGACACGCGATCCAAAGAAGCTTCGTCGGCTGTTCCACTTCGAACTGATTGATGTGTTGATTGCCATGACGATCGCAGGCGCAGTCAACGCGGCCATGCTTATTATGGCAGCCTCCACCTTTTATGCACATGGCCTTAGCAACATCGGCACCATCGAAGAGGCGTACCGGACGCTCACGCCTTTGCTTGGGGGCGCGGCCAGCATCGTCTTTGCCATTTCGCTCCTGGCATCTGGGCACTCCTCCTCCACGGTCGGCACAATGGCCGGGCAAATCATCATGCAGGGTTTTATACACCGAAAGATCCCGATGTGGGTCAGGCGCTTAGGCACCATGCTTCCTTCTTTCGTCGTTATCGGGCTGCGGCTCGACCCAACCAGCACGCTTGTATTGAGTCAAGTCGTTTTGAGCTTCGGTCTTCCATTTGCAATCATTCCTCTGGTTGCCTTTACGGCCAACCGTGAGATAATGGGCGTATTGGTCAATCACAAAATCACTACACTCCTTGCCAGTTTGGTTGCCCTTTTGATCGTTGCCTTGAATATCTTTTTACTCTATCAGTTAATTTTCGGTGGATAGCCATGTTTAACAAGATTCTGCTCCCACTTGACGGCTCGCAACTGGCCGAAACGGCCATACCCGTGGCAGCCTCTCTCGCCAAGACGCTGGACTCCCCTGTCGTTTTGCTCCACATCATCGAGCAAAACGCTCCGGAAACGGTTCATCACGAACGTCATCTCACGCAACCAGACGAGGCGAAAGCCTACTTACAAAACCTGGCACAGCAGTACTTCCCCGAGGAAGTAAAAACGGATTGGCACGTTCACAACGCCGAGGTAAAAGATGTGCCGGCCAGCATCGTTCAGCACGCCGGAGAATTCAGCCCGGGCTTGATCGTCATGTGCGCTCACGGCAAAAGCGGCATCCGCGACCTCCTGTTCGGCGGCATTGCCCAACAAGTGATCGCTCAGGACGCAACGCCGCTGCTTTTGCTACAACCGATGACATCAGAACGTAAGCCCTTCGAGCTGCGCCGCATCCTGATTCCGCTCGACAGCGAATCCTTGCACGATGACAGCCTGCCGTTTGCGACCGGCCTGGCCAAAGTCTATGGGGCTGAACTGCACCTGCTCTGCGTGATCCCAACCCTGAGCACCTTGCACGATGAGGAAGCTGCTACCGGCAATGTACTCCCCACGACGACGCATGCCCTGCTGGATATGCAGGAAGAGCATGCCAGAGACCACATGCAGGAACATATGAACGAATTGTTTCGCTCCGGTTTCAGGACAGCCGCGGAGATCGCCCGCGGCGACCCGGCGCAGACCATCGTCAGCGTGGCCGAACGGATCCATGCCAACCTGATCATCTTAAGCACACATCGACACGCCGGCATGGGCGCTTTCTGGGCGCGCAGCGTGGCACCCAACGTAGCCCGGCGCACACGCATTCCGATTTTGCTGATTCCGCTAAACGACAAATAGCAGTCTGCTCAGGATCAGTCTACAAATAATCGGTAAGAGGCAGCCATGGAGACACAAAGTCAACTCAAAATCCAGGATCGTCCAATCAGCTTTTGGATTATTGGTTTTGTATTAGCGGGAACCGGTATCTTCATCTTTGCTGTTTCACCTGGCGAGGTATTCATTCCATTACTACTCGTGCTTATTGGACTGGCAATGTTTCTGTTGACCAGCTCACTGACGATCACCGCAGACCGAATCGCGTATATGGTGAGACTGGAGTATCACTCACCACTCCATAGCAACACCAGGGAAATCACTTTCGCCGATATTTCAAGCATCGACCTGGAGCGCAGTCGGATGAGGGGCAGCTATGGCTACACATATCGAATAATAATTGTATTGAAAGACAACAACATTGTGCCCCTTCATTCTTACTATTCGAGTGCATCAAAACAAATGGCACAAGAAGCAGAGCAACTACGCAGCTTTATCGGTGTAGCGGGCGTTGCCACAATTCCCGCCGACTCGTTAGGTCAGCGCCCGCTTACTACACAGGTCGCCTACCATCAGCAAGAAGCTACCACAGGCAGCGAAGCGCAAGACCACGTCACCAACGGAGTCCATTGGCGCACACAGACGATAACATACGGGAGCATACCCGTCACACGTTGGTTCTCCCCTGAGTTTAAAATGCCGCGTTCCTTTGTGTACGTGACGCAAAAATTACACGGCCAGCAGACCAATGCCGGTGGCGCACTCTCCATGCTCACCGGCCCACTCATGGCAGAATCGTTGTCCATCTATGGATTCCAGGAAGACGATACCCCCGACCGCGATCAAGCAGAAATACTCTCCCAAGTTGATAGCCGGCTACAAACAGATTTCACTGTGTACACAAGTGATCCCCAGGGAGCGCAGCAGACTCTCAATCCGTGGACGGTGCTCCCGCTTTCCACCTGGGCGGAGTGCCACCCACTCAAAAAATTCCAACGAGGCGGAATCGGGCAATTGGCGATTCTATTCGGCCCGAACGGTGTCTATGTTGCCGTGCCCGGTAGTCTGCTGCCCGAACAACTTGACGAATTGAAAACACTGGGTGTCGAGTTGGTTCGTGCGCAGGGAACGCAGCCAACTGCAGCAGCGGAAAACGCCTCCTGGTAATCAAACTGAATCAAAACGGACGGTGCAACACCGTCCGTTTTGATTCTATCGACAGCGGGACAAAAACTACCAGCCGCGTCCGTTCATCATGCCGGAGCCAAACCTGTTACCCGCCTGGCCAGGCTGCCCATCGAAATAAGGGCAGTTACCGGTGCCGTCGCCATTTCCAGCTCCTTGCATACGGCTCAACATCCAATTGGCCTGCTCCTGGGTCATTACACCGTCTGCCTCGGCTTTACTAAAAGCACTCTGACGAACTTCTTGAAGCATCGTTGGAATGTCAGTGGCCGCAACGCCGTTATTGAGCGCGACCTGATACATAGTGCTGCCATTCTGTAAAGCACTGCTCACAGTATCCACCGAGAGGTTGAGTCTGGCTGCCAATGCTTCAACCAGATAAGTATGCAGGGGCCCAGCCTGGCCGTTTGCCATAGGTCCTGGCCCATAGCCTGCGCCGGGCGTCTGCGGCGGTTGCGCACCCTGCGCGAACGCAACCCCGGTGACCAAAGCCCCCATCGCAACCAGTACAATCAGCACCGCAACGAACGCCTTTCTCATGGTTTTCTCCTTTGCTATTCGGAGGGACTTCCTCCCAAATCAGCTCTCTGAGCATTCGCTGAAAAACGAATACTTTCTGTGTAGCAACGCCCAAAGAACATCCGGTTATCTATAAACAAAGGATACCGTCAGATTATAAAGGTTTCGCAAATTTTGTGCTAAGTTTCACAAAAGATTCCCCTTGTTGCTTGCTCCATAAGGTAGTGCCTCTTTAGCAAGAACACCGGCCTATTCTTCCCCACTGAGCAGTTTGATCTTTTCCCAGGGCTTCAACCCAGCATCGTCGGCTAGAAAAGCCTTCAACTCGTACATTTCATCGCGCAAGGCTGCGGCCTTCTCGAACTCCAGGTTTTTGGCGGCCTCTTTCATTTGCTTCTCCAACTCGGCGATCACCTTTTCCAACTCACGGCGATTGGATGCCTCTGTGCCTTTGCCGGTGCGATATTGCGCCTTGGCCTCACCCACTGCACGCGCCGTCTCCTGGGCGCCCACCGAAAGCGAATCGGTAATGTCGCGGATCGCCTTCTGAATGCTGACGGGCACGATACCGTGCTCCTGGTTGTATTTCATTTGCTTGGCGCGCCGGCGATTGGTCTCCGTGAGGGCCGCGTTCATCGAATCGGTCATGCGGTCGGCGTACATGATGACCTTACCATTCACGTGGCGCGCAGCACGTCCAATCGTCTGGATCAGCGCTGTCTCCGAGCGCAGGAAACCTTCCTTGTCCGCATCGAGGATCGCCACTAGTGAAACCTCCGGCAAGTCCAGACCCTCGCGCAGCAGGTTGATTCCCACGATGACATCGAAGACGCCCAGGCGCAGGTCGCGCAGAATACCGACGCGCTCCAACGTCTCGACCTCCGAATGCAAGTAATGGACTTTGATCCCCAACTCCATCAAGTAATCTGACAAGTCCTCCGCCATACGCTTGGTCAGCGTGGTGACGAGGACGCGCTCGCCGCGCTCCACCCGCTGCTTGATCTCTGCCACGAGGTCATCCACCTGCCCTGTGACCGGTCGCACTTCGACCTGCGGATCGACCAGGCCGGTCGGACGGATGATCTGTTCGGCCACCTGTTCGGCGTGCTCCATTTCGTAAGGACCCGGCGTGGCCGAGGTATAGATGGTGTACCCCATGTGTTCTTCGAACTCTCTGAATTTGAGCGGACGGTTGTCCAGCGCGGACGGCAGGCGAAACCCATATTCCACCAGAGTCTCCTTGCGCCGGCGGTCGCCGTTGTACATGCCACGAATCTGCGGCACGGTCATGTGACTCTCGTCGAGAACCAGCAGGTAATCCGAGGGCAGGAAATCGATCAAGGTCCAGGGTGCGGTTCCGGGGGGGCGCCGGTCGAGATGGCGCGAGTAATTCTCGATACCGGAACAGTATCCCACTTCCTTGAGCATCTCCAGATCATAACGCGCGCGCTGTTCGAGGCGCTGCGCTTCGAGCAGCTTGCCCTGTTCGTTGAATAGGCGGAGGCGGTCGTCCAGTTCCGTCTCGATGTCGACGATAGCCTCCTTGAGCTTTTCGTCCTGGGTCAGATAATGCTTGGCCGGATAGACATCTACCTGTTGCAACTCGTCAAAAATTTCCCCCGTCAAGGGATTGAACTCCACGATCCGTTCCACCTCATCGCCGAAAAAGGCGATGCGATAGCCGCGCTTGTCGGCGTAAGCCGGGATGATTTCCAGCGTATCGCCGCGCACGCGGAACACGCCGGGACGCAGTTCCAGGTCGTTGCGCTGGTACTGGCTTTCGACCAGACGGCGGATGAGCGCATTGCGCCGGTAGAGTTCGCCCACCTTCAAGTTGACCACACCGCGCAGGTATTCGTCCGGGCTGCCCAGGCCGTAAATGCACGAGACCGACGCCACGATGATCACGTCTTTGCGCGACATCAGCGCCGCCGTGGCGGCAATCCGCAGGCGTTCGATCTCCTCGTTGATTTCAGTCTCTTTCTCAATGTAGAGATCGTGACGCGGCACGTAAGCTTCCGGCTGGTAATAGTCGTAATAGGAGACGAAATATTCGACAGCATTTTCCGGAAAGAATTCCTTGAACTCTGCATACAACTGCGCGGCCAGTGTCTTATTGTGCGCCATAATAAGCGCCGGCTTCTGCAATTCTTGAATGACGGATGCGATGGCAAAGGTCTTTCCGGTGCCGGTGGCGCCCAGCAAGACCTGGTGACGCATGCCCTGCCGCACACCCTTAACCAACTGTTGGATCGCTTCCGGCTGGTCGCCGGTCGGCTGAAACGGAGCCTGGAGTTTGAAGTCCATATCACTTCCTGTTCAAAAGGCGAGGCCGCCAAAAAGTCTGTGGGGAAAGGGAAAGCGCAAAAGTTTCAGCGCGTCGAAGGATGAACGTCCGTTCTATATTTTACACCAAAGTGAGCCTTGAGAATGGACGAGCTTCGGGAATCGGCGTGATGAAGCGCAGTAGCGAAAAGGATTTCGCCAAGCCAGTTTGAGGTAGAATCGAATAAGGCCTACAACAAAGAAAGGAATAAGGAAATGAGCAGGAAACCTGTTTCGACCTTGTCTGTCCTTTTTGTCATCCTGGCGTTCGGACTGGGCGCCTGCGGCCCGTCGGCAACGCCGAGCCCCACCATCGACGTCGACGCGGTCTACACCCAGGCGGTGCAAACCATCGTGGCAGGATATACCCAGACCGCCGAGGCCATGCCGACGGCAACACCCTTGCCCCCCACGGATACCCCGCTGCCCCCCACCGATACCGTGGAACCGACCAACGCCCCGACACCCACTTCACTCCCGGCTGCCGGCGCTACGGCAGTTCTGGCCAATCCAAAAACTGCGGTCGGCTGTTATAACGCCGCCCTGGTGTACAACGTGAGCGTGCCCTATAACACGCGCTATAACCCCGGCGACACTTTCACGAAGACCTGGCATATTATGAACACCGGCACCTGTGACTGGACCCCCGATTTCAAGATTACCTTCGTCGGTGGCAACGTCATGGGCTCCGACACCACCAAGATCCGGCAAAAGGTTGGCGCAGGCTACGCTGTGGATATTTCGGTGCCCATGACTGCGCCGGACGGCACCGGTTCGATCACCGGCAACTGGCAAATGGCAACCGATAGCGGCACATTGTTCGGAGAAGTATTTACAGTGACCATCCTGCTGCCGGGCGGAGCCGGCGGCACGAACAACACCGGCGGATGCTACAACGCGGCCTTGGTGGAGGACGTGCCCATCGACGGCGGAAACAATTTGAACGCCGGTGACACTTTCAGCAAGAGTTGGGTCATCAAAAATACGGGTTCCTGCGATTGGAACAGCGACTTCAGAATCGTCTTTGTAGGCGGCGATTACATGGCCGACACCACTAAAATCCGGCAGAAAGTTGGCGCAGGCTCCTCGGCCACCATCACGGTAAAAAACATGGTCGCGCCCAGTGACTCGGGCAAAGCCGTCAGTTCGTGGCAAATGGCGACCGATAACGGCACGGGCTTCGGAGAAATCTACCAGGCAGTGATTTACGTCAAATGACGAAAACGCAGGGACGGCAGAGACCATTTCCATTTGATTCCTGCGCCGATTCGTAAACGAAGGGATTCGCCCGGGAGGAGCGATGAGTAAAGAATTCGAAGCAGTTCTTCTCAGCGCAGTTCGCACTCCGATCGGCAAGTTCCAGGGCGGGTTGAGCCGCCTGACTGCGCCACAATTGGGCGCAATCGCCGTGCGCGCCGCCGTCGCACGCGCCGGAATCGAACGCCCCGAAGAGATCGACGAAGTACTGATGGGCAATGTGGTCAGCGCAGGTGAAGGGCAGGCGCCGGCCCGGCAGGCCGCTCTCTTTGCCGGGCTCCCCGCTCGCGTGGGCGCAACCACGATCAACAAAGTCTGCGGCTCCGGCTTGAAAGCAGTCATGCTGGCCGCGCAAGCGGTCAGGGCCGGAGACGGCCAGCTTTTCGTCGCCGGTGGGATGGAGTCGATGAGCCGTGCGCCATACCTGGTCCGGGCTCGCGGCGGCGAACTGCGCTACGGCCACGCCCAACTGACTGATTCTCTGCTGCAGGATGCCTTGTGGGATCCGTTCGAAGATTGGGGCATGGGCATGGCTGCCGAGTTCATCGCCGACGAATACAAACTGACCCGCGAATCCATGGATCGCTACGCGCTAGAGAGTCATCGCAAAGCTATAGCCGCCATTGACGCGGGACGATTTCGAGCGGAAACTGTCCCGGTCGAACGCCCCGCCTCCGAGGAAGGCCCGCTCGAAGTTGACGAAGGCCCGCGGCGGGATACTTCGCTGGAGGCCCTTGCCCGGCTAAAGCCGGCCTTCAAAGACGACGGCAAAGTCACCGCCGGGAACGCTCCCGGCCTGAACGACGGGGCCGCCGCAACCGTGGTTGCCAGCCGCGCCTACAGTGAAAAGAACGGATTAAACCCATTGGCGTCTATCGCTGGCTACGCGCAAGAAGCAATTGAACCCAAACACCTGTTCATCGCGCCGGCGCGAGCCATTCCCGTACTACTGCGCAAAATCAATTGGCGCCTGGCAGACATCGACTTAATCGAACTCAACGAGGCCTTCGCCGCACAGGTGCTGGCGGACGGCGCAGCCCTGGCTACAGACGGCTGGGATTGGGACAAAGTCAACGTCAACGGCGGCGCCATCGCGCTTGGACATCCCCTGGGTGCCAGCGGCGCGCGCATCCTGACCACGTTGCTCTACGCTCTGAAAGAGCGCGGCCTGAAACGCGGCCTGGCGGCCTTATGCCTGGGCGGCGCAGAAGCGGTAGCTCTGGCTGTGGAGATGGAGTCGCGGTAACGGCAACGACCAACCGGCGGAGAACAAAAAGGAGACCCCAATGGAAGAGAACGAACGGACGCAAAAAATCGAACGCTATGGTCGGGGCTTCAACTTGCTGACAAAAGCCCTGGAACAGATTCCGCGCGAGGCCTGGAAATTCAAGGCCGCCGAAGCGGACTGGAGCATCCACGAGATCATCATCCACCTGGCCGACAGCGAAACCAACTCGTCGCTGCGCGCCCGCATGATCGTTGCCGAACCGGACGGACGCCTGATGGGCTACGACGAGAACGCCTGGGCAAAAAAGCTCAATTACCATGAACAAGACCCCGACGACGCTCTACAAACCGTCCGTTATGCACGCCTGCGCACCTACAAATGGCTGAAGAGCCTGCCCGACTCCGTCTGGTCGAACAGCGCCGTTCACCCCGAATTCAGCACGCCTTACACGCTGGAACGCTGGCTGGAAATTTACGCCGAGCACATTCCCAATCATGTGGAACAGATGAAGCGCAGTTACGCAGCCTGGCAAAACCAGTAAGCAGAAAGCGTCTCAACGCACAGGAGATTCGATGACCATTCAATCCATTTTCGTGATCGGCGCGGGGACGATGGGCAACGGCATCGCCCAGACCGCCGCCGTCAGCGGTTACAGCGTCACCTGCCTGGATACTTTCCCCGCCGCCCTGGAAAAGGCCAAAGCCACCATCGCCCGCTCCACGGCCAAACTGCTGGCAAAAGGCCAGATCACGGCGGAACAGGAAAAAGCCGCAGCCGGGATTCGCTTCGTCTCCGGCATGGACGCCATCGGGGAGTCTGACCTAGTTATCGAAGCGGCCACCGAAAATCCCGACGTAAAGCTCGACATCTTCCGCGCGATGGACGAAAAAGCACGCCCGGGCGTCGTCCTGGCCTCGAACACCTCGTCCATCTCCATCACGCGCATCGCCGCCGCCACAAGCCGCCCGGACCGAGTCATCGGCATGCACTTCATGAACCCGGTGCCCCTGATGACGCTGGTGGAGGTCATTCGCGGGCTGGCAACCAGCGACGAGACGCGCGATACGGCCTTCGAAGTGGCAAAGAGGCTGGGGAAAACACCCGTCGAGGCCAACGATTCGCCCGGATTTATTTCCAACCGCATCCTGTGCCCGATGATCAACGAGGCGATTTTTGCCCTGCAAGAAGGCGTGGGCACGCCCGAAGCCATCGACGCCATCATGAAACTGGGCATGAACCATCCCATGGGCCCGCTGACCCTGGCCGACCTGATCGGCCTGGACGTGGTGCTGTTCGTCATGGAAGTGCTGCAACGCGACCTGGGCGAGGACAAATATCGCCCGGCCCCGCTGCTGCGCAAGATGGTGGATGCCGGCTGGCTGGGCCACAAAACCGGCCACGGATTCTACAAATATTCATAGCCCGTCAGACGCGGAATTCGCGTCTGACGCCCCAATCAAAACAGGAGGGACAATGACCCGTTTAAACGCTTTTCTCTACACCCCTGATTGCACTTTGCCTGCTGGCCGCCGCCTGCACCCCAGCCGCGACCAGTCTCCCCGGAGCTTTCACCGCCATTGCTACAGAGACGCCCACGCCGACAACAACTCCCCAACCTTCACAAACACCTTCAGCGCCGACTTCGCCCACAGCGACGATCACGCCTACGCCCCGGCAGACGTGTGTCCGTTCCGGTAAAAAGGGGCGCGCCGAAGGGAGCTTAATCCGTTCGCGCCGACGAGTTCACCGCCAGCGACTCGTAAATCTTCAAGGTCGGTTTCGAGCGGTTAAGTGTATAAAAGTGAATACCGGCCACGCCGCGGTCGAACAAATCGAAGGCCTGCTGCGTAGCCCAGTGGATGCCCACCTTCTCCACAGCAGCGTCATCTTCGGCGCGCAAGACGGCGCGCAACAACTTGGCGGGGATGCGAACGCCCAGAGCCAGTTCGGCCATGCGGGTCAACCCCTGTCGCGAGGTCACTGGCATCAGTCCGGCCAGGATGGGTACATGGATGCCGGCCAGCTCACAGCGCTCACAAAAATCGAAGAAGTCGCGGTTATCGAAGAAAAACTGTGTACAGACGTAGTCTGCGCCGGCGTCGACCTTGGCCTTCAGGTGCTCTATCTCTTTCAAACGGTTGGGAGTTTCGGGGTGGCCTTCCGGGAATCCGGCGACGCCGATGCCCAGGTGCGGGAAATACTGCTTGATAAAAGCCACCAGCTCGGTCGCATAGTAAAATCCGTTGGCATGCGGCACAAACTGTTTTTCCCCTTTCGGCGGATCGCCACGCAAAACCATCACATTCTCGATGCCACTCGACGCGTACCGATCGAGCAATTCTTTGATCTCGTCCCGGCTGGCACCGACTGCTGTCAGGTGCGCCACTACGGATAACTGCGTCTCGCGCTGCAGGCGCACCACCAGCTCGCGGGTCAGTTCGCGCGTCGAACCGCCCGCGCCGTACGTCACACTCACGAACGATGGGTGAATCGGCGATAATTCTTTGATCGACTCAAAAAGCGTGTGCGAGGCCTCTTCGGTCTTGGGCGGAAAAAACTCAAAACTGAAATGGGTGCCGGGTTGTTTGAGAATATCTGCAATATGCATCAGAAAGCGGTCCTCTCTGCTTAATTTACGGACTCTCCCGAAACCGGGAGCGAAAAATGGATTTGTGGGGACTCCACATCTACGCCCTCGCCACGGGAAACTCCAAAAGAGTCCTTGCTTTTCCCGTCAATTACGGAAGAATCTTTTCGCGATTATAACGCATGGGATATGGGTCTCTGGGAGCCTGCCCCGAGAGCAGAACATCTTTGCATCGGTTCGTTGGGATTTCCCGTGGGAAGCGGATTCCCAATAAACCTTTGCATCTTCTCCATGAAAAACGCGTATATTGGGTGCCAGTTATGCAAATCATCACAAGGAGAGCGAAATGAACCTGCTTAAATCAGCCTGGGGCATTGTCCGTGAGAACTGGCGAGCATACGTTGTAATCAACGCCATCTACTACGGCCTGATCGTCGTCTGCATGATCTACGTGGCCTTCAACCAGCCGCTGCAGGAAATGCTTTTAAAGGATATTGGCCAGACTTTCATGACCGGCCCGCTGGCTTTCGTGGGAAACGCCTACGCCCAGGCCGACGTGCTCAAGGCCATTCCGATCACCTTTCTGGTGAATCTGCTGGTCGGTTCCTTCGTGGACATCACCTTGCCCTCGCTCATTATTCCTTTCAGCGGATTGATAATGGGTATGGTGCGCGCGATTTTGTGGGGTCTCTTACTTTCCCCCGCGAATCCAAGCCTGCGCATCGCCATGATTCCGCATTCGCTGACGCTGCTCATCGAGGGCCAGGCCTACGTGTTGGTACTCCTGGCAGCCTACCAACACGGACGGGCGCTTTTCTGGCCGCAAACTGTCGGCGCAAGCGGCCACTGGCAAGGTTATGTCAAAGGCCTGGCGCGCACAGGAAAGCTTTACCTCCTTATAGCAATTACCCTGGCCGTTGCAGCTATTTACGAAGTGCTTGAGGTGGTGTGGATGGCGCGCTTGCTCCAGTAAGCTCCATCTTTTGGCAAAGCCCGATTCAAGAACGGTCCCGTCCTCAGTCGTGCACCTTGAGCACCTTCGTCAAAAAAACATCCACAATATGCGGATCAAAGTGCGAGCCAGACTGTTCGCGCAGATAAGCGATGGTCTTTTCCACGCTCCAGGCTTTGCGATACGGTCGGTCGGACGTAAGCGCATCGTAGACATCTGCGACGGCAAAAATGCGCGCCGAGAGAGGGATGGTCTCGCCTTTGATTCCGCGCGGGTAGCCACTGCCGTCCCAGCGTTCATGATGACAGTAGGGGATGTCGATCGCGCGACGCAGGTAGGCAATCGGCATGAGCATGTCGTAAGCATACTGGGGATGGCAGCGCATGATTTCCCACTCTTCGGGGGTCAACGGACCGGGCTTGTTGAGGATGATATCGGGGATTCCGACCTTGCCGATGTCGTGAAGCAAGCCGCCTCGTCGCAGGTGGGCAATGTCTGGATTACTGTATCCAAGCTCGCGGGCAAGCCGGACGGCCAGGTCCGTCACACGCTGCGTATGGCCTTCCGTATCCCGGTCACGCAAATCAAGGGCCCGCGACCAGCCCTCGATTGTGGCTTCATAAGCCAGGGAAAGCTCCAGGTTGGAGCGCTGCAAGTGGTCGAACATCGTGCTGTTGTCGACGGCGATGGCAATCTGGCCGGCCAGGACGTTCAAGTAGTCGAACCATTCCTCGTCGGGGTGCAGGGGCGCGCGATGGAAGATTTCCAGGACGCCTTTGACCTCCCCTTTGGCGATCAGCGGCACACAGGCGTAGGCAACGAACTCTTCTCCGTCCAACAGGTCGGCCTGGGAGAAGGTGGCAGTTTCCATGTTCGGAATATAGATCGTGCGCCGTTCCAGCGCCGCGCGCCCGGCCTGACTTTCGCCCAAGCGTAACGAAACGCGACTCTCCTTGGAAGATCGAAAACCGCGACCCAGCGCGTAGTTGAGCATCAACATATCTGGTTCGAGCAGCAATACCAGGGCGGCGTCCACGCTGAGTTGAGCGGTTACCAGGTCCAGCACAACGCCCAGGGTGGTGCGCAAATCCGTGCTGGAGGTGATCACTTTGTCGATCTGGCGTAACGTCATAACCTGGTCGAGGCGGCGTATTGTCTGGTCGAACAGACGCGCCTTTTCGATGGCCACCGCAGCTTGGGCAGCCAGTGTGGATACCAGCCGTTCGTCGGACTCACCAAAAGCTTCCAGTTGTGGACTCTCGACGCTGACGCAGCCAATGGTGATTTCGCCGATTTTCATCGGAATGTACAAGCCAGAGTGCATCCCCGAAAAGGTGGGCACATAACGCCCGTCAAGTTCCAGGTTGCCGCTGCGTACCGCTTGCCCGTTTTCGATCACCCAACCCGCCAGGCCCTGGCCCACCTTGGCAACGGTCGAACGTGCTCTCAATTCACCAAGGTCAGTTTCCGCCACAGCGGTGTGGCTGCCGCTAAAAGCCAACAGTTCGATCGCGTCGCTGTCAGGCCCACGCAGCCGCACGGCAGCATGATCCCAATCGAGGCGCTCAGCAAGAATCTCGATCAGGCGGTTGCCAATCGTTTTTGGGTCGAGCGTCTGACTCAAGGCCAGGCCGCTATCGTAAAGCGCCTCGAGTTCGCTGACATGACGTTGTATCTGCTCTTCGACTTCCTTCCGCTGGGTAATGTCGCGTGCGACTCCCAAGACGCCGGTCATCTGGTTGGACTCATTATGCAACGGCACCAGAGAGGTTCCCAACCAGGGTGTACGGTCTGGGAAAGGTACCTGGCGTTCAAAATACATCTCTTTGCCCCGCTTCAAGGCTTTTTCGACTTCTTTCAAACGCTCTTCTTTGACCAATTCGGGAAGAAGTTCTTTAATAGATACCCCGATCAGTTCCTGCGGCTTGCGATGAAACTGGTCCGCTGCATAACGATTGGCATATTCCACTTCGCCTTGGCGGTTGATAATGAAGATCATGTCATGAGCCGCCTCGGCCAATAAGCGATAACGTTCCTCACTTCTCAACAAGGCTTCTTCGGCCTGTTTCCGTTTGGTAATATCCCGCACAATCGCCGTGTAGAATTTACGGCCAGAACTCTCAAATTTGGAAATCGATATTTCGGCAGGGAACTCCTCCCCATCCACACGCAGCGCAGTTAAATTCACCGAGTCCGGCCCGTGGTCGTGACGGCGCGTCTCACCGTTCCTGCCAAACGCATCCACATACTCGCGATGGGCTACGCGAAAATGAGGAGGAATGAACAGCTCAATCGACTGACCAATCGCTTCGGAGGCCAGACAACGGAAGATTTTTTCGGCGGCAGAATTAAACAAGACGATACGCTGGTGATCATCCAGGATGATGACTGCGTCCATCGCCGTTTCGATTGTGGCAATCAGTTGCGCCTGTCGCTCATGCGACATCGCCTCAACCCGGTTGCGTTCCGTTACATCGTGCGCAACGATCAAAGCAGCCTGACGGCCATTTGTTTCGATCAGTTGGGAGGCGATTTCCACATCGACCAAAGTACCGTCCTTTCGCCGGTGTTGCCAGCCGCCAGAATGCTCCAACTCGGCCCACTGACCCTGCAGGCCGTCTATCAACTGCGATAAATCCTGCTGCGGACGGATGTCCGTAACTTTCATTTGCAGGAATTCTTCTCGACTGTAACCATAACTTTTTACTGCTGCCTCATTCACTTCCAGGAAACGTAAAGTCTCCAAGTCGTAGACCCACATGGGCAACGGATTGTTTTCAAACAATAACCGGAATATTTTCAACCGATCCGACGCCGTCCCAAAGGGACTCTTCCCATACCGCGAGCGCGAATTCATAAAGGTCACATCCCTGCCAACACCAAATAAAGGAATACATCTGCAAATGTTCCAAATTCTGCCGAGATCTTGTTCATGCTAAAACAGCGATGTACGTACTCTCGACAGGAAAAATCTATAGAACAGCTTAGAAACGCCATCCATAGCCGCCCCCCAACTCATCACTTTTATTATGACTCACTCTCTATGATTTCAGTATAGGCAGAATTATCATTTTTGCAATCCCCCATCCAGCCAGCGCGGGGACGGGCAGATGCGCCGTCCCCGCCAAGGTTATGCTTTCTTCTCAGTGACATAAATTTCGACAGCTTCTTTCATGAAGGCCGCCAACCTCGGATCGATCCGGTCGAAGTTGGCCCTGAAACGCCCATCCGCGCCGTACAAGTCAGCCAGCCCAAGCAATTGATCCAGGCTGGGAGTCCAGAAGTGCTCCATATGCTTCCGCCAGCGCTCGACGACCTGCTGCGCATCGGGGCTGGACGCGCCCTTGGGCAGAATCGCCGCCAAGTCGATGTAAATCTGTCGCCCTTCGGCCAGGATGCGCTGCTGCTGTTCGGCAGTGTAGCTCTTCCATCTACGGTTGGATTCTTTCACCGTATTTGGGTCGTACATTTTTTCTGCCTCGGCGGCGTATTTTTCCTGCTCTGCCGGGTTAAACCCGGCAAAAATCTGTTGATCGGTCATGGTCGTGTTTCCTTTCAAGTATTCAATGGTCTGGTCCACCGTCTGCACCAGGCGCTGCAAACGCCGAATGCGCTTGCCAAGTTCCGTGCGGTGCCCTTCCAGCGCCGGGAGCACATCGAAATCATGGCGTCCCACGATCTGCTTGATCTCCGTGAGCGGCAGGCCCAATTCCTTGTAAAACAGGATTTGCTGCAACCGCAGTAAGGCCTCCTCCCCGTAATAGCGATAGCCGTTCTCGCCCACACGGGACGGCTTGAGAAGCCCAATGGCATCATAATGATGCAGCGTACGCGGGGTCACGCCTGCCAGCCTGGAAAGTTGTTTGACGGTGAACATGCCCCCAATATAAACCCTGACGTAACGTTAATGTCAAGGGGATTCTCCAATTGACGAAAAATCCCAAAAGAATAAAGTACAATCAAAGCCAAGATGGACATTCTCTACACAGACGACTGCCTGCTGCTCGTCGACAAGCCCGCCGGGATGCCTGTGCTGCCCGATGGCTGGGACGCAGGCGCCCCGTATTTGCTCCAACTGCTCGAGCAAGATTTCGAGCGGCTGTGGGTTGTCCACCGCCTCGACAAAGCCACCAGCGGCGTCATGGCCTTTGCCCGCACCGCACAGGCGCACCGGGCTTTAAGTATGCAATTCGAGCGGCACCAGGCCCGGAAAATCTACCACGCCATTTGCACAGGCGCGCCCAAATGGGACGAACACACGGCCAAACATCCCTTGCGCGTGAACGTCGGGCACAAACACCGCACCGCTGTAGATCCGCGCAACGGCAAACCGGCAGAGACGCGCTTCAAGGTGCTTAAACGGATGAACGGCTACGGGTTGCTGGAGTCCACGCCCATGACCGGGAGAACGCATCAGATCAGGGTACACGCCTACGCCCTGGGCCATCCCCTATTGGGCGACCTTCTATACGGCGCGCCCCATACCAACCTGATCACCCGTCCGGCGCTGCACGCCTGTTCGCTTACGCTGGCCCATCCGGCGACGAATGAGAACCTTACTTTCACAGTTCCTTATCCCCCCGACTTTGAATCGGCACTAAAAAATTTAGGCTCTCCCGTTCATGGCGGGAAAATCTGAACCACGACGGCCAGAACGGTGCACGAAGGAGGAAATTTCAAGGTTTTGCCCGCTTTTTCCTTCGTGCTCGTCGTGTCCTTGGTGGTTAAAAGAATGG
>JBJKRF010000072.1:0-48851 GCA_046704785.1 Anaerolineales bacterium
TGTATGCGTGCGGTTTGGGGGGGGGGGGGGGGGGCGCGCCCCCCCCCCCCCCACCCCCATATCTACTCTCAGCTCTATTTAACTCCAAAGAACCGTATATAGAATCGTAGGAGTCATCAGCCATGCGGCGTTTCGGGCGGACTCCATCGCCCCTGTAATTTTACTCTTCTTCTGGCTCTGTTTCCGGAAGATGAGCAGGGGTTTCTTTCCCAAGTTCGAGCGAACGCTGATAAGCAGCCCAGATGGCGCGCGAGAGCGCCGTACGAAAACCGGCCTTCTCCAGGTAATACATAGCCTGGGCCGTCGTCCCGCCCGGCGAGGTGACCTGGTTACGCAGTGCAGCCACATGCGTCTCGCCCCTCTGGTTGATGGTTTCGTAATATGCCACCGAGCCTTTGATGGTCTCCGTGACCAACTGCTCCGAGACACGCCGCGAAAAGCCCATGTGTACGCCCGCGTCGATCATGGCTTCCATGAAAAGAAAAACGTAGGCCGGGCCCGTGCCAGAGAGGGCAGTCGCCATGTCCAGGTAACCTTCATCATCGACCAGCACCTGATCTCCCAGCGCCCCCAGGATATTGCAAGCGATTTCTTTTTGCGCCTCGCTGACAGCAGGGGCAGGGAACCAGACGGTGATGCCCTGACTGATCTGCGCCGGGGTATTAGGCATGGATCGCACGACAGCCGGGTGGCCCAGTCCTTTTTTGATCTTGGAGACCGTGGCCCCCGCGACGATGGACAACACCAGCGCCTGGGTCGGGACGGCGCTCTTCAGGCCTTTTAGCACTTCCTTCAGGCGCTGCGGCTTGACGGACAGAACGATCACGTCTGCCTGGGCGACGGCCTGGTTGTTATCGGTAAAAGGTTGGATGCCGTACTTCTCGTGCAGTTCCTGCACGCGCTCGGCGCGCGGGTCGGATGCCAGCAAGTCTTCCGGACGGGCCAGCCCCCGGCGGATCAGTCCGGCGATCATGGCTTCGCCCATTGCACCGGAGCCTACAAAAGCAATTTTCTTATCAAGCATAGCGACTCCCTATAATAAAGAATCAGTATTCCATTGAGCAGTAATTTGCATAGTCGTCATAGTCATAAATTGCATTTTTATTGGGCAAAAAAGCAATTTGTGGCCGCGAGCATTAACCGGTGAAATATTGAAGCGCCAGCCTGAGTCGTTCTTCGACATCGTCCGGGGCGTCTTTGGAGAGCGATTGAAGCGCCGTCTGCGCCTCGACCACCGAATAGCCGAGCGCCGTTAAAGCGGCCAACACCTCGCTGTCGGCGTCGGACATCGCTGCGACTTTTTCCAATCCGCTGACGGGTTTCAAGCGGTCGTGCAGGTAGAGCACGATCTTCTGGGCAGTTCTTTTGCCCACACCCGGGACGCGATTGAGCAGGTCGCTCTCTTCGCTGAAGACGGCCCGTTGAACGGCATCCAGGTTGAGGGTGGAAAGAATCGAGAGCGCTACTTTGGGGCCCACGCCGTCCACTCCAAGCAACGTGGTGAACAGGCTGCGGTCGGCAATCGTCTCGAATCCATACAAGGCGAGATCATTCTCACGGACGATGAGATGCGTGTGCAGCAACACCCTCTCGCCCACAGTCAGTCGCTCGCGCAACGGGGCCGGGGCGAACACACGCAGACCCAGGCCGCCGATTTCGAGTATCAGGGCGTTCTCTTCGATTTCCGTGATTTCACCGCGCAGTGTCGCGATCATGGTTCACCTTGAAATGTGTATAAAAAAGCTGAGGCACCGTTTCCGGTGTACTCCTAAGTTTAGCTTAAATTTGCGACCAGTGACGCCTTGGCCCACCTTAATATCGATGCGTGTTCAGGTGAGTAATGGCAACCGCCAGCGCATCGGCGGCATCGTCCGGTTTGGGAATTTCCGGCAAGACCAGCAACACGCGCACCATTTCCTGCACCTGGCGTTTATCGGCCGAGCCGTAGCCTGAGACCGCCTGTTTGATCTCGTTGGGTGTATATTCGGCCAGTTCGAGCCCGGCCTGGGCCAGCGCCAACAAGACGACGCCGCGCGCCTGCCCGACGGCGATTGCCGTGGTGACGTTCTTTTGAAAGAATAATTTTTCTACAGCGGCCGTTTCGGGGTGATGCCGGCGGAGAAGTTTATTGAGTTCCTGGTAGAGTAAATCCAACCGCTCTGGTGCGGGCATATTTTTAGGCGTCGTAATGACGCCATATTCGATGGCTTCCAGCGATCCATCGTCATGGCTGCGGACCAGTCCGTAGCCGGTGGTCGCCGTGCCGGGGTCGATTCCTAAGGCGAGGGGCATGCGTACTCTAAAAATACAAACGGGCACAAAGGAGGCTCTGTCTTGTCCTTTGTGCCCTGTTGGTTCAGTCTTTCGTGGTTCTACTCGGCTTCGAGCATCGCCAGAGCGTCATCCGAAATCTTGAGGTTGTGGTAAACGTTCTGAACGTCGTCCAGGTCTTCGATGGTTTCCACAGTGCGTAGCACCTGAAGGGTCTCATCCACGCTCAATTCGAGTTCCTGCTTGGCAATCAGGCGCAAACCGGCTTCGTCCGGATTGACATTTTCGGCGCGCAGCGCATCACTGATTGTTTTGAATGCATCGACGGGGCCGATGATCTCGACGTTTTCGCCATCTTCCTGAACATCGTCTGCACCCGCTTCGATGGCGAGTTCAAAGGCTTTGTCGTAGGAAAGTTGCTCGAGGGGAACCGAAAAATACGCTTTTTGTTCAAACTGCCAGCCCACCGCGCCGGCCTCGGCCATGTTGCCGCCATTTCGGCTAAAGACGTGACGCAGGTCGGCTACAGTACGGTTGCGATTGTCGGTCACACATTCGACCATCAGGGCCGAACCGTGCGGACCGTAGCCTTCGAGGGTAATCTCTTCCAAAGCGGCCGCATCTTTATCCTCGCCGGTGCCGCGTTTGATGGCGCGTTCGATGCTGTCTTTGGGCATGTTGCTCGCCCGTGCTTTTTCAACGGCCAGCGCCAGGCGAAAGTTCAAGTCTGGATCTCCTCCGCCTTGCCGCGCGGCCATCGTAACCTCGCGCGCCAGGCGCGTGAAAACCTGGCCGCGCTTGGCGTCTGCCGCACCTTTTTTGCGGCGGATAGTTGCCCAGTGGCTATGTCCGGACATAAAAGCGTTCTCCTTCTAACCAATGACCACAACTGTGGGGAATTTTTGCTATGACGTGCTGCACGGGCAGCAAACCAGCAACGCCATTATACCACAGGGGGCCTTCACGCCCTTCGATGGCCGATTCAGTTCTGGTAATACCCCTCCCACGCGAAAAGAAACCGATTCGTTATTCCGACGTATACTATTTTCGGAGGTTCCAATGACAGAAGAACACACGCATACCGAAGAATTTTCCGTCAATGGCGACGAAATCCTGGCGAAGATCAAGCAACTCATCCACGAGAGGAATATCCGTCGCATTATGATCCGCGATAAACAAGGCCATAGTATTGCCGAGTTTCCCCTGACGGTGGGCGTGGCGGGTGCCATCCTGGCCCCGGCGTTGGCAGGCATCGGCGCCATCGCGGCACTGGTCAGCGAGGCTACGATTGTCGTCGAAAAGACAGATGAGTAAGGCTGGGCAAATAGTAAGACGAGAGCCGGGAAAATCCCGGCTCTCGTCTTTTAAGGCTGTGTTCCGAATTGCACCTCTACGCTCATGCCCACGCGTAGCGCGGCTGGCGGAGGGGAATCGAGCTTAATGATCGTCTGGTAGACCACATCTCCGCCCAGCGTATCCGCCACCGGCGAAATCACACTGACGTGGCCGGCCAGGTCCTGATTCAGCGCCTTGACCGAAACCGTAACCACCTGCCCGACCTTGACGTTGGGGACATCGCGCTCACTCAAGTCTGTGGTCTCGATGTGCAGGTGATCGACATCGCTGAGCATGACCAGCACCTGCCCCGGCGCGACGGCTTCGCCCTGGCTGACGCTGACGGTAGCCACCGTCGCAGCAAACGGAGCGACCAGACGGGTGGCATCCAGTTGTTCGCGCGCGGTTGCGAGCGCGTCTCGTGCTTGCGCTAATTGGGCCAGGTCGCTGCCCGTGGCGTCAGCGGGAACCTGGTCGCCCTTCAAGGCAGACAGATACCACTGCGCTTCCTGCAAATTTGCTTTGGCGGCGTCCAGGTTAGCCTTGGCGAGGGCTGCATCAGTATCGTTTGGCATGCCGGTGTACCAGTTGTATTTGGCGATCAGCGTGTTCAGGTTCATTTGGGCATTCGTCAGGTTCACCAAGGCTGTCGCTTTTCTGGTATCGCCATCAGGTAAGCGAGCAACCTGTCGATAGGAATCTGCCGCGCGAGCAACCTGCTGTTTGGCGAGGTCAATCTCACCCTGTGTATTCTTGATCAACTCGTCAGACGCACGCGGATAGATCAGGCTGTCGGCCTTCTTTTGGGCGTCGTCCAAAGCCTTTTGCGCGGAGGCCACCGATTGTTCGGCAGCCGCGACCCCGGCGGGCGAGGTCAATTGCGCGAGGGCGCGCTGGGCCTGATCGACCTCTAACT
Organism: Anaerolineales bacterium; assembly: GCA_046704785.1. GTDB lineage: Bacteria > Chloroflexota > Anaerolineae > Anaerolineales > Villigracilaceae > JBJKRF01. Next base: position 4,523 of record JBJKRF010000072.1, read on the forward strand.
GGACACTGGCGTTCTCCAGCTCGACGAGCGTCTGCCCGGCCTTTACCTGGTCGCCCTCGGCCACATCGACACTTTTGACTTTGCCCTCCAGGGTGAACGCCAGATTCGTTTGATGGTCAGAGACGACAATTCCGGATGCTGTGACGCCTCCGTTATTGGGTACTGCGCCCTGGGCGGCGGAGGGCGTCTGAAGCGCCGTGGTCGTATCTCCGCTTCCCAGCACGATGGTCGGCAACGGTGTGGGCGTCTGCCCGACAGCGCCGCAAGCCGTCAGCGCCAAGGACGCCAGCAAGACCAAGATCAACTTGTATTTCATCGAATACTCCTAAAATCCAAACCGCTACGACTTTTCAGCGCCGCTGTTCTCCACAATCAAGCCATCGCGTAACGTGATCGTACGGCGCGCATATTTGAACACGCGCGGGTCGTGAGTGGCAAAGATAAAAGTTACGCCGGTCTCTTTGTTCAACTGCGTCATGATGTCCATGATCTGCTTCCCGTTGGCCGTATCCAGGTTGGCAGTTGGTTCGTCGGCCAACACGAGCGTCGGTTTGGTGGCAAGCGCACGAGCGATAGCCACACGCTGCTGCTGACCACCGCTCAACTGATCGGGGCGGTTGTTGGCGCGGTCGGATAGGCCAACCGCTTCAAGCAACTCTGTAACACGCTCCTGGCGTTCTTTTGCTGCCATCCCGTCCAGCAAGAGCGGCATTTCGACGTTCTCGTAAGCCGTCAGTGTTGGGATCAAAGCAAAAAACTGGAAGATGAAGCCAATAGTTCCGCGACGCATATCGGCGCGTTGATTGCGATTCAGGCTGCTGACGTCTTTTCCGTTGATGTAGACGTGTCCGGTGGTGGGTTGATCGAGACATCCGATCAACTGCAAAAGGGTCGTCTTCCCTGAGCCGGAAGGTCCAACCAACGCTGTAAACTCGCCGTTCTCAATCGAGAGACTGACGCCGCGCAAGGCCTGCGTTTCCACCTTTCCTACCTCATACACACGAGTGACGTTATCAATCTTTACGACTTCCATCGTATTCTCCTTACGGATTATTCCGTACTTACTTCTCGGCGCGCAGGGCTTCGACGGGCTCCATATGAGCAGCCAGCACTGCCGGATACAGTCCTGCCAAGAGCGTAATAATGAATGACAGCAGGGTCAAATTGACCACGTCCTGCAAATCCAGTTTGGTATAAACCGTGTTCCCGATCAACATACCGGTGACACCCATGTTGCCGATGTAAAAACCGAAGTTCGTAAAATAGACGACCACCAGTATGCCCAGAATCAGACCCATTACGACGCCGCCTACTGCCAGCATCGCAGACTCGGTCAGGAACATCGCCATGATACGCCGACCTCGCATTCCAATGGCCGCAAGGATGCCAATCTCGCGTGTACGTTCAAAGACCGACATGATCAACGTGTTGATGATGACGGTCGCCGTAATCGCCAGCACAATCAGGTAAAGAATATACATGTAACTATTCGATAGATTCTCAGTCTGGAGGATCAGCTCGTTCATCTGAGTCCAGGTTAACACCTGATAATCAGCGCCTTGTAATGCCGCGGCGACCGCATCCGCCTGGTCCTTATCCTTTAGCAAAATGAAAATGATGCTGGCGTGTTTTTCTGCTTGGGTAATTGCCTGCGCTTTGGCCAGGGGCATCAGCACGGTGGTGTTGTCGAAACCGTTCGTCTGCGTTGAGTAAATTCCACGCACAGTAAAAATCTGCTCGGCCACATCGCCGTTGGAGGTGTTGACCGACAAGTTGACGTTGTCGCCTACCTTCAAGCCCAACTTGTTCGCCAGGGGCTGCCCCAGCAGGATACCCTCACGGTCGTCCGCTGTGAGAAAAGCCCCGTCGATCAGACCTTGCTGGTAGGGCGCATTTGCCGTCGACTGCGGGTCGATCCCCATAACGCGAATCCCGGTCGACTCGTTGCCAACCGCCAGGATGCCACTGGCAAACAGACGCGGTGTCGCTGCTACCACCTGCGGCAGACTGGCAATCTGGGTAGCGATCTGGTCGGGATTTGCCACCAGGTCATCCCATTTCAGGCTGGTCTTACTCTCATCGTAAGATTTCGCCCGCACCTGCAAGTGTCCACTCTGCAACCGAATGGTCGAGTCCATGGCGCTGCTCATTTCCCCATTGATAAAGGAAGCCAGCAGCAACAACAAAGCCAGCCCCATGGCAACCGCCAGCGAGGAAAAAAAGGAGCGGCGGCGGTTACGCCCCAAGTCACGAAATGCCATCTTGAATAATTGGATCATCATGCACCTCACACGCGATGCAGAGCCTCAGCAGGCTCACGACTGGCTGCCTCACGCGCCGGAATCACTGCTGCCAGCGCCGAAATAATCGCCACCGTCAAGGCGCGCTGCACCAGATTGCCAACGCCCCAGGATGGGTAAACACGCCCGTTGATCAATGCCATGTAACTGGTCAAAGTGGAATAACTACTGAAATCGAGGCCAATTTTCATGAGCAGGCCATTCATCGCCAAACCAAGCACGATCCCGGCAGCGACGCCAACCAGTCCAATCAGGGTACCTTCCAGGATAAACAACAACGAAACCTGATAGGGACGCAAGCCCAAGGCACCCAGCAAGCCAATCTCACGCGTGCGTTCATAAATTGCCATCAATAGCAGATTGAGAATGCCGATTCCGGCAATCAGCAAGATGACGACGCTGAAGATATTCATCACGCCACTCTTTGTTTCGATGGCCGATTTCAGTTCAGGGAAATTAGTCTCAAAGGATTCGATCTCATAGCCAGGCAGAACCGGTTGCAGAGCAGCAATGACTGCCGGCTCCTGCCCAATTCGTTTGAGTGAGATTGCGACTTCCGTCACCTGCCCGGGCAAGCCATACAAGTCTTGCGCTTCGCTCAGTGAGATGTAGACCGTTTCCTTTTCGATGTCGGTCATCCCCAGGTTGTAGATGCCGACGACGGTCATGGTGCGCTGTCGCATCTGTTCGTGGGTTCCCCGTCCAACCAGGGTGACGCGGTCGCCGACCTGCACCCCCATCGCATCTGCCAGCCCCTTGCCAATGAAGATATTGTCACCGTCGTCCGCGGTCAAATTGCGCCCGGAGGCGACATACTGCTCGGCAAGGTTGACCGTCTGCTCCTTTTCCGGTTCGATCCCCGTAATGCCGACGGCAAATGCGCCTTCATGGCTGCTGATCAGCCCGCCGGTATTGATTCGGCGCGTCGCTGCTTGTACTTGTGGCAACGCCAAGGCCGCCTTGACAACTGCCTGGTCATCCGCTAACGGCAGAAGCGGCGACTCATCCGCTTTGGCGCGATAGCCATCCGCATGGACCTGAATGTTGCCGCCCAGGACTTTGATGGCGTTCCCATAAATGGCCTGGTCGAACCCGTCGATGAGGCCATCGTACATCATCATCAAGGCGAGGCCCAGGCCCATCGCCAGGACAATGATCAATGTCCGGCGACGGTGCCGCCAGACATTGCGCCATGCCAGACGTAAATATAATTTCATCGTCAGCACTCCTTTCGATATAGCGAAGACTTAATCGCACGTTTAACGCTTCTCGTCTTCGTATAATTCATTGAGTGGTCACAATCATAAGGCAATAAATTAGTAAACATGTTACTAATTTATTGTTGCGCAAAATATTATACAAGTTAATAATTTTTGTCAAGGGAAGCCAGTCACAAAATAGAATGATTTTTATCCATAAAACCTTTTTTTACAGAATTGTCAAAAACACAATCGGGGAATCAAAAAGCCGAGGACAGATGAATCTGTCCTCGGCCTCGCTCTTTCACATCAGGATTATTGTGGGCAATCGAGCGTGAACGGCATTTGGAACTTATCGCTGCGCCCAACCACGTTTGTATATTGGTTGAGCCCAATGAACTGATAGTACATGACAGCAGTGGCGTAGCGATAGTCAGGATTGATTTGCAACGCGGAAAAGTCGATTGTGTAATTTCCTTTTCCATCACCAGTCATCTGTATCGGTGCGCTCCACGGGCTCATCGTATGAGTCTGTTGGTCCTCCATACGATAGGCAACGTAAGCCGTCTTAATATGTGTATCAATGGCTGTGATACCAAAAGTCACATCACCCGGAGAACATTTCAGGGAAAGCTTATCCTGAGAGCGAGTGAAGTTGGTAAATACGGCTGCTCCAACCGCCGGCGGTTCAGTGGCCGTCGCGGTGTCAGCAGGCATGGCTGTATCCGTTGGGCCAGCAGCAGCGGGTGTATCCGTCGGAACGACAGGGGCAGGCGTATCGGTCGAAGCGGTTGTTGCAGTCGGTGCCGGCGTATCCGTTGGAACGACGGGAACAGGTGTATCCGTCGCCACTTGCGGCGCTGGCGTAGACGTAACAACAACCACAACCGTCTGTGGGGTAGCCGGTGCACAGGCGGCTAGAACAAATACGAGGGACAGAAATAAAAGTTTTTTCACAGGGGTCCTCCTCACTTTCTCAAAAGATTTTAAAGGCAATCGCCAAATTCTCCTATTAGCCCATTTGGGCTATTCCTTCAACTAAATATGAAGCGTTTGATTCATACTCCTTTGGGAACTCTCGAAGGGCAAGCAACAACTCTGCCATACAAGCAGATTGTTTGTGTGGGCTTGAAATTCATAAAAGTTTTATTCTCATTTTTTCATACTGGTGATTTTTAGTATACACTCGATTATAGGAACCTTACAAAAACTAATAAAAATGGAAGGCGCTTGTAAGAATATAGTTTTTTGGGATTTTCAGTGGTAAAGGAGTGGATGTGTTCTCTTCGTAACCGTGATGGTTAAGATTTGCCCACCGAACCAGGGAATCCGAATCAGATAATCGACTCTCGCGCACAAGACGCCAAAGTGAAATCGTGTAAAATCAATCGATGGATTCACTTCAGGATGACCTCGGTCTGATCGAACGTACGGCACAGGCTGACCAGACTGCTTTTCTGGCCCTATACGACCGTTACGCGGCCCGTATTTATGCGCTGACCCTGCGCATCCTTGGTGACCCTATGCTCGCCGAGGAAGCCACCCAAGACACATTCCTCAAGCTCTGGACCCGCGCCCGGTTATACCTGACGGAGCACGGCCCATTTCTAACCTGGCTCTTGACGATTGCACGTCACACGGCGCTGGACCGTTTGCGACTGGAGGGGCGGCGTCCATTGCTCTCCAACGCACAAGACCCGGAGGCTCTTTGGCCCTTACTTCCCGACGGAATCCATAATAGCGAGGAAGACCGTTGGCAAAGCCTGTATTTTGCCGTGCAGGCCCTGCCTGAAGAGCAAAAACGAGTTATCGAGCTGGCCTACTATCAGGGCTTGAGTCAGAGTGAAATCGCGGATGAATTGGGTTGGCCCCTTGGCACGGTCAAGACGCGCATGCGCGCCGCCATGCAGGTGCTGCGGCGTGAATGGCTATATGACGAGTCTTCAAAAAATCCAAAAGCCGCTTCCTCATCGTAGTAAGAAATAGAGAAAAGTATATGACAGAGCCTCATCTGACATTTCAAGAAAACCTGGCAGCGTATGCCCTGGGCATGCTGGAAGCCGGGGAAGCGCGCGCCTTGGAAGACCACCTGCAATCTTGCGATGAGTGCCAGGCGGAATTGGCAGATTACGAACGCATCAATGCAGGACTTCTGTCAGCCATGCTTCCCCGCCAGCCTCGCGCAGCGCTCAAGAGAGCGCTGCAAAAACGCTTGGAGACAGGCGCACGCGCATCCCGCTGGCCATTTCGATGGTCGTTGGGGCAGGTCGCACTGGCAGTTGCCCTGGTCCTTCTACTCGCACTAAACACTTATTCGATCTTTCAAACGTACACCCTCAAACAGGAACAAGCTGAGTTAAGCAGCCAGTATTACGCCGAGCAGACTGCAATCGCCATGCTCGCTTACCCAAGCACACACTCTATCGGCTTCGACCAGAAGAACATCTCCGGAAGTTTACTCATCGATAAAAAGCGAAATCTATTGGCGCTCTTTGTCTGGCATCTGCCGCCGCCGCCCACCGGAGAAGCCTACCAAATATGGCTGATCGACCCGCAAGGAGACCGAACCAGCGGCGGCATTTTGATGTCAGAACCAAACCAACCCTTCGTGGCAACGGTTATTGCCTCGTCGCAACCTTTGGGCAATTATATTGGAATCGGGATCACCCTCGAACCGCAGGGTGGCAGTTCCCGCCCAACCGGGCCCAACGTGCTGCACGTAGACTTCTAATTTTGGGCAATATCTCTCCTTTTCTCACAAATCCCCAAAGGATAAAAATCCATTCTCGCACTTTGGGACGTATTTTAGAATGAAACATATCGCGTTCGAATGTATTTTCTACGCGAAAACGGCCAATGATAAGTCCTCACGGTTTTGACATGCAGACCAGCCTCCCCAACCTCAAGCTACAGACGGCGCAGGTATAATCCGCCCATGAGTGAAGCTCTCGCCGCCCTGACAGAAACCAACCTCGACGACCTGGTCGCTGCTTTTGGTTGGCAAACTCGAGTCAGCCTGGCAAAGGCTGTGCGACGCATCTTCTATCGTGCGGCGTACAAATTTTCTCTGCAGATGCTGGCATTCGACGAAGCCGTCGCCAGGGGCGGCCTGCCCGCAGGGGCTCGACACGCACTGTACTATTACGTTCAAGACGTAAAGCTTTTCGGGGGGGAAACCCTGCCAGAAGATGGCCCCGTGCTCTTTCTTTCCAATCACCCCGGCATGACCGACACCCTGTGCCTGTTTGCCGCTATCGCACGCCCCGATCTGCGCATCATCGCCTTCAATCGGCCCTTCCTCCGCTCGCTGCCGAACGTTAGCGAGCACCTCTTCTATATCAGTGACGATCCCGGCACACGTATGGGCGCCGTCAAAAAGGCAGCGGCTCACCTGCGCAACGGCGGCGCGCTGTTGACTTTCCCCGCCGGACAGATCGAACCCGACCCCAACGTCTACCCCGGCGCAGCAGAATCGCTCGAAGACTGGACTTCCTCTGCGGGCGTCTTCCTGCGTTTTGCGCCGCAGACGAAAGTGATTCCCACCCTGGTGCGCAGTGTCTTGTGGGACAAGGCCGTCAAACATCCCTTGACGCGTTTCAAACAGGATCGAATGGATCGCGAGCGTCTCGGCGCGGCTTTCCAATTGCTGGCCCACGTTGTGTTCGATCTGCGCCCCCTGACCGCCAGCGTCCAGTTTGGGCCTTCCCTGTGTCTGGATTCATCCGCCAGCACCAACGATCTTTCGGCGTTTCACACCGCCCTACTGGGTCGCATGCGCTTCCTGATCGAAAATCCACCGACGGGAATGGGAGTATCGGCACTGTGAACGACGTGGATTTGTTGACGCAGCGACCCGCCTCCGCTGGAGGGAGCGGACGGGCAAAAGCAAAATGGATGGCCCGTTTGTTCTGGCTGGCATTGTTAAGCGGGCTGCTGTGGTGGGCGCTGCGAGACGTTCCGCTGGCAGGTGTGCTGGCCTCGATAAGCCGCCTTGAGCTCTGGCAGCTCGGCATACTGGTTGGCGTAAACGCACTCATCTTCGGCTTGATCAGCGCACGCTGGTGGGTCATCGTCCATGCGCAAAATACACGGGTGCCGTTCCTGCCACTGCTGGGCTACCGTCTCTCGGCCTTTGGGTTGAGCTATTTCACGCCGGGGCCACAGGTAGGCGGCGAGCCGCTGCAAATCATCTATCTGCAAAAACATCAAGGCTTGAGTTATGCGCGGGCCACAGCCTCCGTCCTGATGGATAAACTCCTGGAATTTTTAGCTAATTTTCTATTCCTGGCCTTCGGGCTGTACGCCGCTTTCAGCGTGGGGCTGATCTCTGGGAGCAGGGGGCAATTCACGGGGAGTCTGATCCCGCTGGCGGTGCTGTTCCTCTGGCCGCTGGTTCACATCGTGTTGCTCTACCGCGGACGCCATCCCTTCTCAGCATTGTTGCGCGCCGCCGGGCCTCGCTTGAACAATCTGAGTCTGGCGCGTCTGATCATCGTAGCCGAGCACATGGCGGCGACGTTTTGCCGCCGCCACCTGGGCGCGCTGCTTGCATCGCTGGGAGTTTCTTTGCTATCATGGGTAGGGATGATTTTGGAATACGGCCTGATGTTGCGCTTCCTGGACCTGCCGTTGGACGGGTTGCAAGCCCTGGCAGCGCTGGCAGCCGTCCGTCTGGCCTTCCTGGTGCCGCTGCCCGCCGGCCTGGGTGCGCTGGAAGCGGCGCAGGTTTTTGCCATGACGGCCTTCGGTCTTCCGGCGGCGACCGGCATCAGCTTGAGCCTGTTGATGCGCGGGCGCGACATCCTCTTGGGCGGCGCCGGATTGTTGCTTGCCGGTAGCGCCTATACCCATCACGGATGAAAACGTCCACAGGGGCGATACTGCCCGTTCCCGCTCGGTAAAAGGCGCAGTTTTCATCCGCGGGCATTATATAACCAGTAAGCAGCCAGCATGGATGACTGGCACAAAACGGGTTCCCTCGTGGAACCTGCCAACCTAGTACCGCAACTCCCTTAAGGTTGTAGGGTTGCATTCTGAATTTCTTCCCCGAAAAACAGGTCTTGCGCTCTCCACTTCCATAAAATTGCGGCACTAGGAGTGAAGGAGAAAAATCGTGAAACTCACATCGAATCGCATTGGCATCGTCGTAACTTCGCTGATAACCGCCGTCTTACACGCCGCGGCGGCGTCTGACACGGTGCTGTTTCCGGCCGGCCCCGACCCGCTGTTCGCCCTGAACGCGCTTGGATATGTAGGGCTGTTGGGCGCATATTTTCTACCCTTCCCTTTTTTCCAAAACCGGCACAAGTTGGTGCGTTGGACATTATTCGGCTACGCCATCCTGAGCATCCTGGCATGGATCTTTATTTGGGTCATTCAATACGTTATCATCCGCGGCACGCCTTTCTTCAGCCGGGACTCGGTGTACGGCGTTCCCGCCAAGATCGCCGAACTACTGCTGCTGTTTTTCTTGTGGTCTGACAAACCGCAGGCCGAAGAATCGGCTTGATATGATGGTCCAATGCCTCCGCCCGGCGCCAGGGATAGGATAAAATATGCCTATCCGTCGGACAGTTTTCTTTACTGCACCACGCTGTGTGGAAGTGCGCGAAGAACAATTGCCCGCGCCGGGCCCTGGGCAATTACTGGTCGAGACGCTTTGCTCGGCCATCAGTTCGGGAACCGAACTGCTCGTTTACCGGGGCGAATTCCCCCGCCAGGTCGCTGTGGATGCGGTCATCCCGGCGCTGGTCGGTGATTTTTCGTACCCACTGGCTTACGGCTACTCTGCGGTGGGACGTGTAGCAAACCTGGGCCAGGGTCTGTCAGAAGATTGGATCGGGCGCCTGGTTTTTTCCTTTCAGCCTCATACTACCCATTTTCTGACCACCCCTGAAGCGGTTCATATCGTCCCGGAAGGATGCTCGCCCGAGACGGCTTGCTTCTTACCGAATACGGAAACGGCGGTCAGCCTCGTCCAGGACGGCGCGCCTCTGCTCGGCGAACGCGCCTTGGTGCTCGGCCAAGGCATCATCGGTTTGCTAACGACTGCCTTGTTGGCCGCTTTCCCGCTCGAAAGCCTGGTGACCGCCGATTGCTTTCCAGCGCGCCGTAAAGCCGCCCTCGAATTAGGCGCAACTGCCTGCCTGGACCCCGGCCTCTCCGACTTCCGCCAACAGGCGCGACTCCTGCTTCCATCCGGCGCCGACCTGACCTTCGAGCTTTCGGGGCAACCCGCCACACTCAACGACGCCATCGCACTGACCACCTTCAGCGGGCGTGTGTTGATCGGCTCCTGGTACGGCGAGAAGCAGGCGCCCATTGCGTTGGGCAGCACCTTTCACCGTTCGCGCATCCGGCTGTTCTCCTCGCAAGTCAGCAGCATTGCGCCAGAGTTGTGCGGGCGTTGGAACAAACCTCGCCGCTTCGATGTTACCTGGAAGGCCCTGCATCGCATCCAGCCGGAAAGATGGGTCACGCAGCGCTTCTCGATCGAGGAAGCCGTCGAAGCATATCGTTTTCTCGACCAGGCCTCCGCCGAGACGATCCAGATTCTATTCGACCATCGTTAGGGAGATTTTACATGTACACGCTTGCCATCCGGCGCGATTTCATCGCCCGTCATTACCTGATTGGCGGCGATTGGGGTCCCGAAAACTTTCCCAACTCACATCACTACGTGCTCGAACTGCAACTTAGCGGCGACGCGCTCGACCCACACGGCTACCTGGCCGACATCGTCGAAGTGGAGAAGCAACTCGGCGATGTGCTCTTACATTACAAAGAAAAAATGCTCAACGACCTGCCCGAATTTGCAGGACTCAACCCATCCATCGAGCACTTCTCGCGCATCTTGTGCATCACGCTCAACGAGCGCATTCGCGCGCAAAACATCCATACACTGCGAGTTGTGCTTTGGGAAAATGAAGCAATCTGGGCCGCTTACGAACACACACGCTAATGAATCTGGGTCTCATCATCTACGGCACACTCAGCACACTTTCTGGCGGTTACCTGTACGACCGCGAGCTGGTCGCTTCACTGCGCGAGCAGGGCGACACCGTTGAAATCATTTCGCTGCCCTGGCGCAGCTACGCCGCACACCTGAGTGACAACTTCCAGTTCCGCCTGCCGCCCGGCCTCGACCTGCTCCTACAAGACGAACTGAACCACCCCTCGTTGCTCGCCGCCAACCGGGCAACGCATCCCTGTCCCGTCGTCAGCATCGTCCACCACCTGCGCTCGTCCGAACAACGCCCGGCCTGGCAAAACATTTTCTATCGACTCGTCGAACGCAGATACCTGCAAAGCGTCGACGCATTCATCTTTAATTCAGCCACAACGAAACAAGTTGTCACCGCGCTGGTTGGGGAAAACAAGCCTGCGCTGACCGCCTACCCGCCCAGCGACCGTTTTAAGAGCGGGCTCCCCGCCAGCGCTATCCGCTTGCGAGCAGCCAACTCTCCCCCCTTACGTCTACTCTTCCTCGGCAACCTGATTCCGCGCAAAGGCCTGCAGACCGTACTCGAAGCCATCGCTCAACTACCCGACGGCACCTGCCACTTGGACGTCATCGGCTCGCCGGACGCAGATCCCCTCTACACGCACGAGATGCAACAACTGGCCGAGACGCGCTGTCCGCCTGGAGCCGCGCATTTCTACGGCGTGCTCGATGATGAGACGCTCACCGAAAAACTCCGGGAGGCGCACGTGCTGGTTGTGCCTTCCTCCTACGAAGGCTTCGGCATCGTCTACCTGGAAGGCATGGCTTTCGGCCTGCCGGCCATCGGCACCCTGGCCGGCGCTGCCGGCGAGATCATCACCGACGGCGAGAACGGCTACCTGATCCCACCGGGCAACGCCCAGGCGTTGGCAGCCCGCCTGGGAGCGTTGTCCACCGACCGGGCCTCGCTGGTGCGCCTTTCGCTAAACGCCCTGGAACGTTACGGCCAAGCGCCCACCTGGCAGGAAACGGCCAGGCGCATCAGAGAATTTTTACTGGATTTATGCGAGGAGCGTAACAATCACTGACATCCCCCCTGATCAATGTGTCGAAAACGACCTGTAAACAGCTAACTTTTGCGTCTCTGCTGTAATGCTTTACGAATGCGTCCCCAGGCTGCTTTGACCCGCCTGGCTTCGTCTGATGCCACCGGGCGTTGGCTGTAGCGCGCTTCGACGAACGCCGCCGTCAGCGCATCAATCTCTTTATCTACTTCGGGTAGTTTCCGTTCAAGGCTGGCAGCATATTCATACGGCGTTTGAGAACGACGACGGGGGAATCCGCCCTCTTCGCTCCGGCGAACCAACGTCAGGTAGAAAAAGTAAACCTGCCGGCGCGCGTCCAGGCCTCGCAGATTGATGAAACCGGAAGGCAGCGCGTTGCCCTGCGTCCCCCCTCGCGTACGCAAGCGCACCATTCCACGTTCCACCGCGCGTGAAATCTCTTGAGTCACATTCCCAAAACGTCTCGTCAACCACTGCCAAACCTGCGCCAATAGAATCCAGCCACGCAAGGTACGCAGTTTTTCGCGGACTTCTTCATGAGTTCGTAAGAACTGGATAAGTGCAAACGCCAGCACGCCCAGAAAAACCGCCCAAAAGAAAACGGAGTGGGCCAGTTCCATCAAAGTCGTCGTGGGCGCAGCATGATTCAAAGCGTCCTGAGGCAGCGGGGACGGCGTCGGTTGTGCAGTCGGCAGGACCGGCAACGTGCCTTTTCCCGTTAAAAGCGAAGGCAGGCTGATCAAAAACAGCAACAGGAAGAGGATAATCTCAAAAAGAAACAAAATCACGCGCGAAATCAGGATGAGCAAGCCGCCCAGCAATGAGACCAACCCCAGGCTGTAATGGGTGGGCAACAAACTGACCAGAAGGATCACAATTGCCAGGAACGCCACGCTGTAGAAGTCCCAACGTTTGGCCATCTCCTGACTGACAGGGATGCGCTGTAGACTCCAACGGGTGTGCAACTCCATGAAACGCGTCTGGCTGATGAGCCCCAGGCCTAAAATGAAGTAGAGCAATGTGCTGGCGCCGCCGCTCGCCAGCGCGGGAAGTTGCCGGTAGAAAGGTTGCTTATTCAACGTAAATCCGGTTTGCAGGTCCATACGGGTAAGCGTAGTGAGCAACAAGAGCGCGATCCCAACGCCAAGAGTCAGGCCCAGCAAACGTTGGCGCGCCGAGGGTGTACTGGCCGGCAAGCTTTCGGGAGAGGCGTTCTGCAGCACCGACACGTGTGCGATGCCCATCTCATCGATCAGTGCAGCAAAGTCACCGCTGAGGAACCAAGCCACGAGGACGATCGTCAGAATGTAGAGAAAATCGAAGCTCAAAAACGTTGTCAGAAAGCTGGACGACCAATGTGGAATCTCTGAGAGGAAAGCGCCGAAACCGTGCGACAGACCAACCGTCACCTTGACCACAACCGCGATGAGAATCCATTGTGCGCCAAAGGCTTTGATCCAATCCAAATTCATAAAGGTCAACTTCTTGAAGCGGCCATACGTGTACAGGCGTTCGAGCGCCACCAGGAAACACAGCACCGGCAGAGAATTGGGCGTCCAGCCGGTGAACAGATAGCCGGTCACGCTGACCACCGTCAGCGCAGCGCAAGCCAGCATCAAGGCGACCAGCCCGTAACTGATCAGACGGAAGATTCTTTCGCTATGGCGTGTTTCTTCAGGAATTTTTTGCAGGCTCATACCGCATCCTAGCTAGTGACGCCAGATATCCAACCCGCGTTCGTTGGAGATGGAAACGGCCGGAATCCCAAAATGGGCTGCCCGGTCACGAATGTCCTTGAAATACGCCACCGACCCCGCCAGAATCAGCTTGACGTTCTGTCCGGCGCGGCGCGCCTGATAGAGCTCGTCCAGCAGTTCATCGTCCACCTGGCCGGTAATCACCAACAGGGTCGTGCCCCAGGCCACATGGTAACGCTGGCGTCGAACCAGCGGCGGGAACGGCGTTCCCTCGGTCATTTCCACGCGAGCCAGCGTTTCGAGGATGCGCATCAACTGGGCCTGTCCTTTGCGCGGCGGAATATACTGGGGCAGCGCGTCGGGCATCAGCAGGTCTTTGCCGTTCACCCGCAGCCCCACGGTTTGCTGCTTGTCTGCGACCCAGGTGGCGACCGAAGCGGCGATCACGACCGCCAGTTCGATCGAATCGATACGATTACGGTAATGATAATCTTCAGCGTTCAGGTCGAGGAAAATCAACGTTTCCAGCGCAATAGAGGGCTCGAAAAGCTTGACCTGCAAACGCCCGGTGGCAGCGGAGGATTTCCAATCTACACGTCGCAGCGAGTCACCAACCGCATAATCGCGCTTTCCGAGGCTCCGGGTGGGGTCTTCGAAGATCGGCTGGTTGTGGCGGAGCGTCCCTTGCGGCGAACGGGACGGAATCTCGACCGAATGCAAGGGAACGATCTTCGGATAGACGGTCAGATACTGCACCGGGCCTTCCAATTGCAACGGCTCGGTCATACCGAGCAGGTCGCCGCCAGAGACGAATAACGGCCCCACCGGATAATAACCGCGCTTGCGGGCCGTCAGCCGGTAACGATAACGGGTCGTCCCGCGTGGGCCGAGGCTGGTCACGCATTTGAATGAGGGCGCCGTGCTCAACGCCACAGGCAAGCCGTCTTCGACGCTTACCCAGGGAAGCGGCAGCCAACCCTGGTTGGAGAGCTCCAGGTCGACCTCCACCTCCTCGCCCAGGAAAGCGCGTTGTAAACAAGTGCGTTTATACGCTACCTGATGGATCGACCTGCGGCTCCACCACAGGCCAATTCCAAAAGCGCCCACGAGCAGGTAGATCAGCGTCAGCGCAAAATCGTCCTGTATCCCGGTGGCGATCAGGATCAATAAAATCAGAAGGACCACATAAGTAGTCATGATTTGGGGAAAATAGACCGTTGAGAATCGGTGTAATAAAATGGATTCCGTGATAGGGCAATCAGTTCAGGCTGCCCAGGTTGAGTGGTGTGTTCTCCAAAATGTCTTCCAATATCTCGTTCGCGCTGCGACCGCGCAATTCCGCCTCGGGCCTGACGATCAAACGGTGCGCCAGCGTCACACCAGCCAGGTATTTGATATCGTCCGGCAGCACGTGGTCACGCCCACGCAGCGCAGCCAGGGCCTGGGCCGCTTTGAAGAGCGCCAAACTGCCGCGTGGGCTGATGCCCAGGGCCAGGTCGGGATGAGTGCGGGTGGCCGTTACCAGCGTCACCACATACTCCTGGAGCGTCTCATCCACATGCACATCCCAAACCTGCCGCTGCAGCGCCAGCAACTCATGGCCGTCCACCACCTTCTCCAGGCGGGTGATGGGATGTTCGCGCCGGAGATTGATCAAAATCTGGCGCTCGTCCTGCGCCACGGGGTACCCCAGCGAAATGCGCATCAAGAAGCGGTCCAGTTGGGCCTCCGGCAACGGAAACGTGCCCTCGTACTCGACCGGATTCTGGGTCGCCAGCACCAGGAAAGGACGCGGCAGTTCGCGGGTCACACCGTCGACGGTAACCTGCTGCTCCTGCATGGCCTCCAGCAACGCAGACTGGGTGCGCGGCGTGGCGCGGTTGATCTCGTCGGCCAGCAAAACATTGACGAAAATCGGGCCGGGATGGAACTCGAATTCTCCACTCTTCTGGTTGAAGACGGAAACCCCCGTCACGTCGTTGGGCATCAGGTCGGGCGTACACTGGATACGCTTGAAGTCGATCCCCAGGCTGACCGCCATCGAACGGGCCAGCATGGTCTTTCCGGAACCGGGCACATCCTCCAACAACACGTGGCCTTCGCACAACATGGCAACCATAACCAGCTCGATGGCTGGCCGTTTGCCGATGATCACATGTTCCACATTCTTTAGGACCTGGTCTGCAAATTCGTGAACGTTACTCATCCCTGCTCCTGTGTAAACGACGATTTTGACAAGCGGAACCGCTGAAGCCTCCCCATCCGCAAAATACACAAAAACTTATCTTGCGACTATCATATCCCATGTAAGGATTGTCTGCAACAGGCACCGGGCCTCATCAGAAAGCGAGATAAAGATGGAATACTCTTTTCCAGGTTACCTGCTCTCCAAACAAAGCCTCGACGACCGCGCGCTCAACCCGAACGTCTTCGCCGCCCTACGCGCCAACCTGCCCGACGGGCCGCTTCGCATCATCGAAGTCGGTGCGGGAATCGGGACGATGCTGGTGCGCCTGTTGCGCTGGAATGTGCTCAACGACGCCGATTATGTGCTGGTCGACGAACAGTCGGAGAATCTGGACTACGCCCAAGGCTGGCTGCCACGCTGGGGAACAGAAAATGGCTTGCGGGTGGAACGCTCCGCAGCGGGCCAACTGCGGATGCGCGCCGCCGACCGGGACGTTCGCGTCCACCTGGAGCGGGCAGATGTCTTCGATTTCATCGAATCCCGCCCCGCGCCTGCCGACCTGCTCATCGCGCACGCCTTCCTCGACCTGCTGCCCATGCCGCAAAGCCTGGCGAAGCTGCTCGCGCTGCTCAAGCCGTCTGGCCTGGCCTGGCTGACGCTCAACTTCGACGGCGTAACGACCCTGGAGCCGCCGCTCGACCCGGCGCTGGACGCCAAAATCGAACGCCTGTACCACCAGACGATGGACACGCGCCCCACGGGCGGCGACAGCCGTGCGGGACGCCACTTGTTTGCGCACCTGCGCAACGCCGGGGCGCAGATTCTATCCGCGGGCGCCTCAGACTGGGTCGTGTTTGCACGCGAGGGGCAGTACCCGGCGCAGGAGGCTTACTTCCTGTATTTCATCTTGCACTTCTTCGAGACTTCGCTGGCGGGCCATCCCGACCTGGATGCAGCTACATTCGCCACCTGGCTGTCAGAACGTCGCACGCAGGTCGAGCGCGGTGAACTGCTCTACATCGCGCACCAGATGGACTTTCTGGCAAGAGCGGCGAATACGCCCTCGCGACGGTGAAAACGGCTTTTCCTGGGGGATATAATCTTGCGCATGCGACGTTTCTCCCTTTTTATCCTTCTCACGGCTCTGACATTCTCCGCCTGTGGGCCGGCAGCGACGCCCGCGCCCACCCGCAGCCTGCCGCCGCCCGCCGTTTGGACAGAGAATCCCACGCCCACCCTGTACCCGACTCCTACGCGCGGTGTACTGCCCACCGCCACCATCACCCTTACCCCTACGCCCGACCCGTACCAGGCCTATACCATCGATGCACTGCGTAAACGCAGTTACGGCGATGGCGAACTGGTTTCGACCAGCACCCAAAGTGAAGCAGCCTTCACCCGCCATTTCATCCGCTATCCAAGTGACAAACTCAACATCGCCGGATTCATGGATGTGCCTTACGGCAAAGGGCCCTTCCCGGTCATCCTCTTCCTGCACGGATACCAGGACGCGGCCAGCTATTCCAGCCTCGATTACACCACATCCATCGTGGACGATTTTGCCGCCAGCGGTTATTTCGCCATCCACCCCAACATGCGCAACTACCCACCTTCCGACAGCGGCGACGACAAATTTCAGGTGGGCATGGCTATCGACGTGCTCAACCTGATTGCGCTGATCAAGAAACAGGGCGGCCAACCCGGCCCCCTGGCAAAAGCCGACCCTACGCGCATCGGAATCTGGGCGCACAGCATGGGCGGCGGGGTCGCGTTGCGCGTTCTGACCATCAGCAAAGACATCAAAGCCACAATGCTGTATTCCGCCACCAGCGGCGACGAACTCAAAAACGCAGACCTGTTCTACCGTCTCAGCGGCAACAGTTCTTACCTGCTGGCAAAATCCCTTCCTGCCACCGAACTGGTGGGCATTTCGCCGATGTACTACTACGCCAACATCACCTCGGCCATCAAGCTCTATCACGGCACGGCGGATACGGTGGTGCCGGTGGCCTGGGCGTACGATACCTGCAACCGCTTGAAAGCCTATGTGCATAACGTCGATTGCGTCTTCTACGACGGAGCAGAGCACACCTTCCGCAGCCGTTACTCCGATTTCGGGCCCAGCGTCGCCGCCTTTTTCAAGGCTTATTTAAATCCTTGAGAAACGGCTTGCAGGTTCTCCGAAAATCCGCTTTGTCACGAGGAAATTCTAAAGAGCCAGTATAATTTGTGCGTGCATTACACGACCCTTTTTTTCGACCTCGACGATACGCTTTATCCGTCATCCAGCGGGCTGTGGGCGGAGATCAGGCGACGGATTGGCGCGTACATGCACGAACGCCTGGGCATTCCGGCAGAGCAGATCGACGAGCTGCGCAAAGCATATTATGAGCAGTATGGGACGGCCCTGCGTGGGCTGCAAGTCCACTACCCCATCGATGTGCCGGACTTCCTAGCCTACGTCCACGACCTGCCGCTGGCCGATTACATCCAACCGGACCCGCAGCAGCGCGCCACTCTGCAGGCCATCCCGGCCCGCAAAGTCATCTTCACCAATTCTGACAGCAAACACGTGGGGCGTGTGCTGCGGGCCCTCGCACTGGAAGATTGCTTCGAGGCGGTAGTGGACATCGTCGCCGTCGATCCGTACTGCAAACCGATGCGCCCGGCCTTCGAAATCGCCATGAAAACGGCCGGGGAAAGTGATGCACGGCGTTGCGTCTTGATCGACGATATGCCGCGCTCCACGCGCGCGGCGCGCGAATTGGGCATGTTCAGCATCCTGTACGGACGCAACGATCCCGGCCCGGATGCGGAAGCGGCTTTCTGCATCTGGACGGAATTGCCCCGCCTACTGGAGAATCATAACCATGAATAAGACTACCCTGGGACTGTTGATCTTCGTCGTGCTGATCGTCGGCTCAAACGCCATCATGGTTCTCCTGGTACGCGGCGTCAGCCGTTTAAAATGGAATCTACCGAAAGACTGGAAAACCTTAAGGCCCTATGGAAAGGAAGACAGCGGCTGGAATGAATTGAATCAACGCGTGCAACGCCTGGAATCACACGAGTCAGACGAGGATGAAGCGTAGCTTGTCGAAACTCTTACACTTTTCTTACACCCTGCCGTGTAGATTTCATTATCCTTTAATCCGTAGATGCTATATCTGTATGCAAGAGTGGCTCCTGTAGAAAATCTTTGGGGTAGAAATGCGTCTCAATGATGGCTACAGAGCCACAGTTTCTGGAGGCTCCCGTGAATAAAATCGTAAAGTACTTATTGATTGCTATGGTCGCTTTTATGCTGCTGCTGGGAACGTTTTCCGGCGGCGTTCTTGTCGGCCACTTTGTTACGGCCAGTGCTGTGGCAAACCTGAACCTGCCGGGGGCCTCCGTGCCACCTGCGCTATCCACGCCGCCGGGCGCTTCGCAGAGCACCCCGGCGGATGTCCAGCACCTTTTCCAACCCTTCTGGGAGGCCTGGACGCTGATCCACCAGGAATACGTGGACCAGCCTGTAGACGATACCAAGCTGATGCAGGGAGCCATCCAGGGCATGCTCGCCTCACTGGGTGACCCACACACCATCTATTTGACCCCACAGGAATACAAGGACGCCAATTCCAGCCTGACAGGATCCTACGAGGGCATCGGCGCATACGTGGATACGACCGGCAGTTATCTTAAGATTATGAGCGTGATCAGCGGCTCTCCGGCTGAAAAGGCCAACTTGAAATCAGGAGACGAAATCATTGCAATCGACGGCACGTCGATGACCGGCATCAGCCCCGAAGTCGTTCGCCAGAAAGTGCTTGGCCCGGCCGGCAGCAGTGTGACTCTCACCATCCAACGCTCCGGCGTGGACAAGCCCTTCGACGTGAAGATCGTACGGGCCAAGATCACAGTTGCCAGCGTACAAAGTAAAATGTTGGACGGCAATATTGCCTACGTCCAGCTCACGACCTTTGGCGATACCACCTCGGATTCGCTGAAGAACCAACTGGGGCAACTGATGGCCCAGCATCCCAAAGGCCTGATCCTCGACCTGCGCAACAACGGCGGCGGTTATCTGCAAACAGCCATCGACGTCGCTTCGCAGTTCCTCGATAAAGGCACCGTCGTCTACGAGAAACACGGCGATGGCACCATGGACACTTACAATGTCACGCCCGGAGGCCTGGCGACCAATATTCCTATGGTGGTGCTGGTCAACGAAGGCACCGCCTCGGCCTCGGAAATCGTCTCTGGGGCCTTGCAGGATTACGGTCGCGCCCGACTGGTCGGCGTGACCACCTACGGAAAAGGCACCGTCCAGATATGGACGCCGCTGTCGAACAACGAGGGTGCCGTAAGCATCACCATCGCTCGCTGGTTGACGCCCAAGAAACGCACTATCGACCAGAAGGGCCTCACGCCCGACGTAGTCGTCCAGATAACCCAGGACGACATCAACGCCAACCGCGACCCACAACTGGATAAGGCCATCCAGTTGCTCTCCTCAAACGGCCAATAAACGCAACCCGCTAGGTTCTCTTGCGTAAAGAGAAGAAA
Source organism: Anaerolineales bacterium (assembly GCA_046704785.1). Classification (GTDB taxonomy): domain Bacteria; phylum Chloroflexota; class Anaerolineae; order Anaerolineales; family Villigracilaceae; genus JBJKRF01. Next base: position 24,465 of record JBJKRF010000072.1, read on the forward strand.
AGAAAGGACTCACCATGTTCTTCTTCGATCCCACTTATCTGATCTACATGATCCCCGCCTTCGTGCTGATGGCGCTGACAAGCTGGTACGTTCGCTCCGCCTACAGCAAATGGAGCCAGGTGCGGGCTGGCAGCGGATTGACCGGCGCGCAGGCAGCCCAACGTTTGATTTCCAGCGGTGGCCTGTACGGGGTACGCATCGAGACCATTGGCGGCCAGTTGACCGACCATTACGATCCGAGCGACAAAGTGCTGCGTCTCTCCGCCGACGTCGCCAACAGCAATTCAGTAGCCGCCGTCGCCGTAGCGGCCCACGAACTGGGGCATGCCATGCAGGATGCAGAAGGATACCTGCCGTTGCGCCTGCGCTCGGCGCTCGTCCCCATGGTCAACGTTGGCTCAAACTTGGGCTGGATTTTGATCATGATCGGCCTGCTACTCAACTTCATGCAACTGGCCTGGCTGGGTGTACTGGCCTTCGCCTTGGGAGCCGTCTTTGCCCTGGCAACACTGCCAGTCGAAATCAACGCCTCTTCGCGCGCCAAGCAACTTCTCGTCAGCGCAGGCGTCATCTACAGCGAGGAAGAGCAGAACGGCGTCAACAACGTGCTCAACGCCGCCGCGTTGACCTACGTGGCAGCACTCGTCACAGCGCTCCTGCAATTGCTCTACTTTACCGGATTACTGCGTGGCCGGCGTCGTTAGGCCACGTCCTCTAAAAATGGGGGGCTTAACCGGCCCTGTCACAAATTCAAGTCAACGCACCTCCCGCCTCTTGGCGGGAGGTCGGCTGTTGATATAATCCACATCGATGCAACAACAAGCAACCATCCGCCTCAATTTGAACTCCTTTGTAGAGGGAGACGGCTACCCGGTCATTCTCGTCCACGATTGGGCGGCGTCCATGCGCGACTGGGATGCGCTCACCCCGCTTCTGGTCACCGGTGGGCACCGCGTCTACGCCTGCGACCTGTTCGGGCACGGCCACAGCCCTACACCGCCAGACCCGAATCTGTACTACGCCCAAATGTTCGTCGCCACCTTTCGGCGCTGGATCGATGGCATTGACCTGGAATTTTCTCCGATCCTGATCGGCCACGGATTCGGCGCTTACCTGACGCTGCGGTACGCCATCGGCCATCCTTACAAAGTCAGCAAACTCATCCTGATCAACCCGCTGTGTGCCCCCGATCAGTTTCATCGCATCAACTACGAACTCAGTCATCGCCCCTGGCTGCTCAAACTGGCGCGGCGCTACTTCCCCGAATGGACGACCCGTCAATTGCTTGGCCTGACGCCCGAACTCGACGAAACCGTGCAAGGCCATGTGATGGAAAACTATCGGCTGGCGTCGCCGTTCATTCTGCGACTCCCGGCCACCGTCGCCGACCTGAGCAATGAGCTGCGCGATCTTCCCACCCGCAGCCTGCTCCTCGCTACCGAGCACGATCCCCTCTTCGACCTGTCTCCGCTCCCGGGCCTGGTCGAAGAAATGCCCGACGCCGTCTTTCAGCAGCTACCGTTTCCGGGGCATCGTCCCCACCTTTTACGTCCCGAAGAAACCAACCAGGCCATCATCAACTTCCTGGTCGGCATGTAAGAAATCCGCCTCGTGCCGCAAACATCCCTAAGTTGTAGGGTTGCGTTCCGGATTCCTTCCCTGAAAAACAGGCCTTGCGCTCTCCACTTTCATAAAGTTGCGGCACTCGTCATTCCACAAACTCAAAAAAACGTTCGCACTGAGGACTTATGTAAACCTTGCGAAGTGACGCTTTGCACTAGCACCCCAACAAGGTTAAGTTGTAGAGTGGAAATAGTCGAAAGCGCCATCCTAAAACCAAAGAGATGGAGGAAACCGCGAAATAACGTCCAACTACTTATGGCTCTCCTGAAATCGGCGGATCAAGCGGATGCGTGGGAGCGCAGGCAGCGCTTCGTATTGCCCCCACATCCACTTCCTCATTACAGGAAATTCCAAAAGAATCCTTCCTTTTCTAGTTAATCACGGGAGAACCCTACTTGTAAAAGGAGCAAGGAATGCTCGCGAAAGGTTGGATTGTAGTCAGCGACACCTATTGTAAAGGTTGTGAACTTTGCATTGACGTCTGCCCAAAGGGGGTTATGAGCCTGGATCGAACCAGGCTGACACCCAAGGGCTATCATCCCGCTCATCTCCACGCGAATGGCTGCACCGGTTGCGCAATTTGCGCGATAGTATGTCCGGATGCAGCCATTACTGTCTATCGGGAAGTCTCCAAAGCGCCGGCATCCACAGCGGTTCAGGAGGCAGCGACATGACTCGCGCATTACTCAAAGGGAACGAGGCCATTGCCGAAGCTGCCATCCGCGCCGGTGTGGAAGCCTATTTCGGTTACCCCATTACCCCACAAACGGAAGTGTTGGAACACATGTCCTGGCGCCTGCCCGAACTTGGTCGCACTTTCGTCCAGGCGGAGAGCGAGTTGGGGGCTATCAACATGGTCTACGGCGCAGCCTGCGCCGGTGCGCGCGTGATGAGCTCGTCGTCCAGCCCCGGCGTTTCGCTGATGATGGAAGGTCTCTCTTACATTGCGGGAACCGAAATCCCTGCCGTGCTGGTAGACGTGATGCGCGGCGGTCCTGGCCTGGGCAACATCGCGCCATCCCAAGGGGATTACAACCAAATCGTCCACGGCGGCGGCCACGGGGATTACCACTTTATCGTCCTGGCGCCGGCCTCGGTGCAGGAAGCCATTGACCTGATGGCGGAAGCCTTTGACCTGGCCGAGAAGTATCGCACCGTAGCCGTCGTGCTGGTGGACGGCTCCATCGGCCAAATGATGGAACCGGCAGAACTGCCCGCCATGAAACCCGTCGTCCGCAAGAATTTCGATTGGGCAACCAATGGCGCCAAAGGCCGCGAACGCCGCATTCTGACTTCCATTTACCTGAACCCACCGGACGAGGAAAAAACCAACCTGCGCCTGCTCGAAACCTGGAGACAAGTCGAGGCCAACGAAGTCCGGTTCAAAGAGTATTTTCTGGAGGAGGCCGAACTGGTCGTCGTCGGTTTCGGCACAGCTGGGCGCGTTGCGCTCTCGGCTGTGCGGGCTGCGCGCGCCGAAGGGATCAAGGTCGGTCTGTTGCGCCCGATCACCGTCAGCCCGTTCCCCTACCAAAAGATCGCCGCGCTGGCAGCGCAGGCCAAAACCTTCCTTGTCACCGAGATGAATTCCGGACAGATGCTCGACGATGTGCGCCTGGCCGTAGCCGGCAAAAAACCTGTCGCGTTTCACGGACGCCTGGGCGGGATGGTCCCGCTGCCTGATGAAATTCTGGGCGAGATTCATCGTCTTGCCCGCAGTGCTCCCAAAGTGGAGTCCGACCCGCGCGCCGAGTGGATGGAACGGCTGGCGCTGATGCAGAATTGAAAGGTGGATTATGGCGACCTTAGCAATTTCCGACAGTCTGGTTTATTCTCGCCCCGAGGCTTTCACCGACACTCCCACCCATTATTGCCCCGGTTGCACCCACGGCATAGCCCAGCGCCTCGTTGCTGAGGTGCTCGAAGAGATGAATGAGATCGAAAATACGGTGGGTGTGGCCTCGGTCGGTTGCTCGGTTTTTGCCTACAACTATTTCGAGATGGACTTCGTCGAAGCGCCGCACGGACGCGCGCCGGCGATGGCGACCGGCGTCAAACGCGTCCTGCCCGATCAGATCGTCTTTACTTACCAAGGCGATGGCGACCTGGCCTCGATCGGCATGGGTGAGATCGTGCATGCGGCGGCGCGGGGCGAGAACATTACCGTGCTCTTTATCAACAACGCCAACTACGGCATGACTGGCGGACAAATGGCCCCGACGACGTTGCCCGGCCAACGGACGACTTCCTCGCCGAATGGCCGCGATGTGGAAGTCCAGGGATTTCCGATCCGCACCTGCGAGATGCTCGCCACGCTGGACGGGGCTTCGTACGTGGTGCGTCGTTCGTTGCACGACCCGAAGAATATCCGGCTGGCAAAAAAGGCCATCCGTCTGGCCTTCGAGGTTCAGAAACGGAAATTGGGCTTTTCGCTGGTGGAGTTGCTGTCAACCTGCCCGACGAACTGGGGCCTGACACCGGTGGAGTCGCTCAAATGGGTGGAAGAGCACATGCTCGTCTACTACCCGCTTGGCGATTACAAGGTTGGCCCCTCTGTGGCACAAATCAGACCGGCTCTCCGCGAGCCAGCGGGATGAAGCATCGTCAGGCAGTCAGGAGGTTCATCAGTATGCAAAAGGAAATTATCATTGCCGGGTTTGGCGGTCAGGGCGTCTTATTTGCGGGGCAAGTGCTTTCTTATGCAGCCATGGACTCTGGCAAGGAAGTCACCTGGATTCCATCCTATGGCCCTGAAATGCGCGGCGGTACAGCCAACTGCACCGTCGTCGTCGCAGATGAGGAGATCGGCTCACCGTTGGTCAGAAATCCATACGCCGTGATCGCTCTGAACCTGCCTTCCTTCGATAAGTATGAGGCCTTGGTGCAGGCGGGCGGGGTACTGGTGGTCAACCGGTCGATGGTAGACCACGAGGCCTCCCGCACAGATATCACCACGGTGATGATTCTAGCCAACGAGATCGCCGAAGAGGTGGGCGACAAAAGGCTAATCAACATGGTGCTGGTCGGTGCGCTCCTGGCTTATTTCAAAGAACTCACTTTGGAGAACGTCGAAGCAGCCCTCAAGGCGCATCTGCCCGAACGGCATCACGACCTGTTATCGAAGAACCGCGAGGCGCTCCACAAAGGATACGCTTACGCGACAAAGCAACCGGCGGCCCTGCGCTAGCAGATTAACATAAGTGAGAGGTATGCACTGCGGCGAGGAATTCCAAGGGCTTAAGATATAATTCTGCCCCGATGAAATACGAGACCCTTCCCAACGGTAAGCGCCTGCCCAAAATTGGGTACGGCACCTGGCGCATCGGCGGCAAAAATTCCGCTGACCACTCCGTAGAGACCCATCCTCTGGCTACCCTGCATTCTGCCCTTGAGTTGGGATATACCCATTTCGATACGGCGGAGGTGTACGCAGAGGGTCACGCCGAGGAATTACTGGGTCAGGCTATCCGTGAAAGCGGAATCCCGCGTGAGCAGTTATTCATCACTACCAAAGTGACCTCTTCGCACCTGCACTATGACGCAGCGTTACAGGCTTGCGAACACAGCCTGCGCCGCCTGGGAATGGACTACATTGATCTGTACCTGATTCATTGGCCGTCATTCGTCATGAAACTGGGGGATGCGTTCCGCGCGCCGAACCTGCTCGTCCGGCAAAAGAAAGTGCGCTTCCTGGGGGTCAGCAACTTCGACCTGAACCTGCTCAAACAGGCGCAAAAGCTGTCTGAAACACCGTTGGCTACCAACCAAGTGCCCTATAGTTTGTGGCATCGCTCTTATGTCAAAAAACGGTGTGCTGGCATATTGCCAGGAAAATGGCATTTTATTGACGGCCTATTCGCCAGTAAAAGACCATCAGTTAAACAACGACGCAACGGTTCGGGCCATTGCCGAGGCCCACGCCGTTACGCCTTACCAGGTCGCTCTGGCCTGGCTGATTCAACATCCCAGCGTCATCAGCATCCCCATGTCATTCGACTCCAAGCACCAGGCCGATAACCTGGCCGCAATGGACATCGAACTCAACGCCGCCGAAATGAAAACACTCGACTCGCTGGCTTAACTCAGAAAAGCGAGCGGGGGAATTTCACGCGCCATAAGGCACCCAAATATTCTTGACCTGTGTGGCATGGCGCAGGATTTCATCCACAGGCGGCAATGCGCCCGCCGCAGGTAAAACCCAGGTCCGTTTCATATTCCCCGCCGAAGCAAGCTGCACCTGTTTCTGTCCTTCCTGCGGCCCACAATACCAGATTCCATCGACATCGTCGTGCTCAGACAAGGTCTTCGCCAACTCGTCGCGCTCACCGGTGACAAGGTTGAACACGCCCGCCGGCACGTCCGACGTTTCCAAGACCTGGTAAAAATCAGTAGCGCTCAAAGGGGCGCTGAGTGACGGCACGACGACCAGGGCATTTCCCAACGCCAGGGACGTAGCCGCGAGCTGGCAAAGCGCCAGCAAAGGTTTGTCATCCGGCAGCAGGCAGGCTAATACGCCCAGCGGTTCGGGCAACGCCAACGTCACGTCACGGATGGGCGTGCTGTGGATCGCACCGTCGTATTTATCAGCCCAGGCCGCCGCCCGGAACAGCGCCTCCACTGCCGATTCGAACTCCCCTTTGGCATCTTCCGTTTCGACGCCGGTCTGCTGCACGATGCGGCGCGTAAACTCGTCGGCGCGCGCGGCAAGATTCTCGCCCAGGTAATAAACGACCTGGGCGCGGTTGTGGGCGCTGATCGTCGCCCACTGCTCGGCAACCTTTCGCGCAGCTTCCACTGCATTGCGGAGGTCCTTGCGATTCCCCCGCCCGACTTCGCCGATCAAACGTCCTCGCGGGTCATGCACTTCCAGGCTGTAACCGCTATCGGGGCGCACCTGCTTGCCGCCGATGAACAGTTTGGCAGTGCGGTCGATCCCCGGCAGCAGGGAATTCGTGGCAGATGGATCATGGGGCATCGAGTGGATTGCTTTTTTCTTGCTCTCTCGCGCGCGCCTGGCTTCAACGGGAGTGCGTCTCACGTACTCGTAAAGTCCCTCCTTGCCGCCCTCGCGCCCAAACCCCGACTCGCGGTAACCGCCGAAGCCCGAAGCGGCATCGAACAGGTTGGTGGCATTGATCCAGACCGTGCCGGCTTTGACCTGCGTGGCAATATCGAGCGCCAGGTTGATGTCTTCGCTCCAGATGGAAGCTGCCAGCCCGTAGCGGGTATTATTCGCCAGTTTGACGGCTTCGGCCGGAGTGCGGAAGGTCATCGCCGCCAAAACGGGACCAAAAATCTCAACCTGGGCAATCGTCGAGGCGGGAGCGACATCGGTGAAGAGAGTCGGCGGGTAAAAATAACCGTCCGCCGGGCACAACCAGGAAGGCTGCCACATCTGCGCGCCTTCCTCGAGGCCCCTTTGCACCAGCGAGCGAATCTTTTGCAACTGCACCGGTGCGATGATCGCGCCGATGTCTACGGCCTTGTCGAGCGGGTCGCCTCCCCGCAGCTTTTCCATGCGCGCCTTCAACTTGCGCACCATGTTCCCGGCCACGCCTTCCTGCACCAACAGGCGCGAACCGGCGCAGCACACCTGGCCCTGGTTGAACCAGATCGCATCCACCACCCCTTCCACCGCCGAATCCAGGTCGGCGTCGTCGAAGACGATGAACGGCGACTTGCCCCCCAGCTCGAGCGAAATCTTCTTGGGCGTGCCCGCCGTCGCCTTACGGATCAGGCGCCCCACTTCCGTCGAACCGGTGAAGGCAATCTTGTCCACACCGGGGTGATCGACCAGCATCGCGCCCACCCCGCCGTCGCCGGTGATGATATTGACCACGCCTCGCGGCAAGCCCACATTCTGGCAAATCTCGGCGAAGAGCAAGGCGGTCAGCGAGGTGAATTCGGCAGGTTTCAAGACCACCGTGTTACCCATGGCCAGGGCTGGCGCGATCTTCCACGAAAGCATCAACAGCGGGAAATTCCAGGGGATGATCTGCCCGACGACGCCCAGCGGCTCGTAATCGCGCAGCACATCGGGCATGAGTTGCGCCCAGCCGGCGTGATGATAGAAATGCCGCGCCACGAGTGGGACGTCGATGTCACGCGTCTCGCGGATGGGTTTGCCGTTATCGAGGGATTCGAGCACGGCGAACAGGCGCGAATGCTTCTGGACCTGGCGCGCCAGCGCGTACAAATATCGCGCCCGCACATGACCCGTTAGCTGGCTCCAGCCTCGAAACGCCTTGCGCGCCGCTGCGACCGCTTCGTCCACATCGGACGAGGCCGCTTGCGCGATGTCGGCGATCTTTTGGGCGTTGGCCGGATTGACGGAATCGAACCATTCGTGCGAGGCCGGATCACGCCATTCGTTGTCGATGAAAAGGCCAAAGCGTGAGTCATGCGCCGCGATCCAATCCAGCGCCGGTTTGGCGGCTTCCGGCGCAGGGCCATACGAGAGAGAATCGAGCAGTTCGGGGATCAAAGACATAACAACTCCCGTTTTGCAATGATCGACTACAATTGCTTGGCCCATTCCGCTAGGCCAACTGTCAGACACTCATTCAGCCACTTTCTATAACTTTCTTTCAAAGTATCATTTTGGTTAGCATCTTTATATGAGAAGTAGAAAGGCTCGCTACAAATTCGATGCGTTTCACCAAACTGTGGTTCAACATTATCATCATCTTTTTGAATTTCAGGTCGGTTTTCAGGAAAATAAATAAAACCTGCTACCGCCATAACACCCCTATTAACTTTTCCTAGATAGTGGAAAGAGAAGACAATTTGAGCTTTTTGACTACTAAACTGATCCAGAAGATGTAGCCGTATCCACATGCGTTTTCTCGATACATTTGCCCAATAACCGAGCTCCTTTGCAACCTCAACAATTTGGCTTCTATAGTAAAACTCATTGTATTCTTTACTTTTTGTTACCCTAAGCAAAGGCGGGCTTGTAACTTGCGAAAATTTTTCCCGAAAAACTCTCGAAATATCAGTAAGAGCCTCTTCAGCAATTCTGACCAAATCACTTGCCAATTGCTCAACTTGTCGAAAGGAGTGTTCAGTTTCCTGCCTACGAGATTGGTACAAGTCTACGATGTCGTCTAGTTTAACAGGTACCCCCCTTTCGCTTTGCAAGACATCTTCTGAAAGCGTCAAGGCACGTGAGAATGCACGCTTGGCATTTTGCCCGAATATAGCAATAAGAGCCGCCAGATCTCCAGTGTCAGCAGACTCCAGGGCATGAATATATTCGCTACGTTGATCGCGATTGATAACAAGTGGGAACCATTCTGCTTGCAAAAACACAATTGTTGCCAATGCTCTTGCGACCCTACCATTTCCATCCTGAAAAGGATGTATTTGTGTAAAACGATGATGCAACCATGCAGCATTAATTTCAGGTGGAATATTCTGATGAGCATTGAAGAACTCAATCAATTTATCCATCTCGCTTTGAACATGAATCGGAGGACAATACTCATGGATTGACCCATCTGGTCTCGTGGGATTATTGGGAAATCGCTTCCATTGTCCACGCTGAATCTCCATTTGAACAATATTTCCAAATTGATCTTTTCCTTCAACATATTTTTGATTCCGGGTGATTACTTGATGTAATTGTCGGATGTAATTAACGGATAATTGCCTACGATTACCTACGAAATCAAACAAGCCTTCCAAGGCCTCACGGTGGTCTTCAATAACTAGGATTAACTCATTGACCGGCACATCTGTTGCATCATGCGGAATCAAGGAAGCATCGATTCCTTGTTCAATCAAGAGTCGTGTAACTCCTCTATCAATTGTATATAGACGTTCAAGAATACCTGTTTCAATCGACCACTCTCGCAAGAGTCGCTCATTGAATTCTTTTACCGAACTTGACTCCGTTAACTGTGCATGTTGTTCCTTCCAAACGCTAGCAAGCGAATACAGTTCTGGGCTTTGAAACTTTCCCCAGTCTTCTGGCAAATCCGTAATTGGTTCCCATTCATAGCTAAGTGTAGGTTTATCCATTGATTTAAATACTCCTCGAAGCTACCTGACGCTGATTAGCAGAGAAACATATATTAAACCATTACCCCAGAGTCTGATACTGCATGGAAGCGTAGCGCCCGTAGGCGAAATGCTCCAATTGACGCTCGATATCGTTCAATAATCCGCTCGCCCCAATGCGGAACAGGTTGGGCTGCATCCAGGCTGCGCCGAGTTCTTCCTTCATCAGGATCAGCCAGTTCAATGCCTGGCGCGCCGAGCGAAGACCCCCTGCCGGTTTGAACCCAACTTTGTAGCCCGTTGTCTCGTTGTAAGCGCGGATGGCGCGCACCATCACCAGGCTGACAGGTAATGTCGCGTTGACGGGTTCCTTGCCCGTCGAGGTCTTGATAAAATCTGCGCCCGCCTGCATGCAAACGAAGCTGGCGCGCATGACGTTCTTCAGCGTGCCCAAATCACCCGTCGCCAGGATGGACTTCATATGAGCCGCCCCGCAGGCTTCGCGAAAGGCGCGCACCTCGTCATACAGGGCCCGCCAATCTCCCGTCAATACGTGACGGCGCGAGATAACAATATCGATCTCCGAGGCTCCGGCCTTGACCGAGGCTTCGATCTCCTGGAGCTTCTGCTTAAACGGATTCAGCCCCGCCGGAAAGCCCGTCGAAACCGCCGCCACGGGAATTCCCGAACCGGCCAACGCCTCGACGGCGCTCGGCACCATGGCGTGATAGACACACACCGCCCCGGTTGTCATCGTTCGCCGCACACCCAGCGCTTCCAGCAGTTCGGGGCGCACCGGCTGGCGCGCCTTGGCGCACAAACGTCTCACCGTCCCCGGCGTATCGTCCCCGGAGAGCGTCGTCAGGTCGATAGTGCGCACCGCCTGCAGCAGCCAGGCCGCCTGCCACTCGCGCTTGACCGTGCGACGCGTTGTCAGGGTGGCGGCGCGCCGTTCCACGGCAGAGCGGTTGACCTTCACGGCTTCCACCGGGCCCAAATCCAACGCTCCGCCGGGGTTGCGCTCGAACTCGTCCGTCGTTATACGTTTGATTTCCAGGTTAACGCTCATGGCACTCCGTTTTCTAGGCTTTGAGGACATTATACAGCGCTTGAAGCGCTGCGGCGCATGCGATCACAACACCCCAAGCGGCCCCTTTTTGGACGATTCTTATCAGGTATAATAAAACCATGTTGACCCCTGAAGAAATCCAACGCCGCCTAGAACGCATCCTGCTCAAAGCCGTCAAGCCCGGACGCTACGTCGGCGGGGAATTGAACATCACGGTCAAAGATTGGGCAAAGATCCAAACGAAAGTTGCCTTCGTCTTCCCCGACATCTACGACATCGGCGTCTCGAACGTCGGGTTGAAGATTCTGTACGACCTGGTCAACCAACGGGAGGACACGCTGGCCGAACGCGCATACGCGCCCTGGACCGATATGGAAGCGCTCATGCGCACCGAGGAAATCCCGGCTTATTCGCTGGAGACCTACCACCCGTTGGCGGCCTTCGACATCCTCGGCTTTTCCCTGCCCTACGAGACGCTCTACACCAATACGCTCAACGTGCTCGACATGGCCGGAATCCCTGTTCATGCTGCAGCGCGGGATGAACACCACCCACTGATCATCGCCGGCGGCCATGCAACGACCAATCCCGAACCGATGCACGCCTTCATCGACGCTTTTGTCATCGGCGACGGCGAGGGCATCATCCACAAAATTATCGACGTTCAGCAGACCTGGAAACAATCCGGCGCAACGCGCATCGAACTATTGCGCGAACTCGCCAAGCTCCGCGGCGTATACGTTCCACACTTCTACGAAGTGCGCTACATGGACGACGGCACCGTCGAGACGGTCGAACCGACCATCCCCGAAGCGCCGGCCATGGTGACCAAGCACATGGTCGCCAAGATGCCGCCGCCGCCCACCCAATTCATCGTCCCCAACATCGACATCGTGCACAACCGCGTCTCGGTGGAGATCATGCGCGGGTGCACGCGCGGGTGCAGATTCTGCCAGGCGGGCATGATCATGCGTCCGGTGCGGGAGCGCCCTATCGATGAGATCGTCACCGCCGCCGAAGAAGCCATCCGCGCCACCGGTTTCGAAGAACTGGCCTTATTGTCGCTATCCTCCTCCGATTACACCAACATTCTCGAGCTGGTCACCAAGATCGGTGAGCGTTTCGCGGGCAAACACCTGAACGTCTCCTTACCGTCGCTGCGCATCGAATCGGTCTCCATCGATCTGATGGAAAAGATCAAAACGCGCCGCGCCGGCGGTTTTACATTGGCGCCTGAAGCAGCCACCGAACGCATGCGCCGCATTATCAACAAATACATTCCCGACGAAGAAATTCTGGCAACCACGCGCGAGATCTATCGCCGCGGCTGGCCTACGATCAAGCTATACTTCATGATCGGTCACCCCTCGGAAACGCTCGAAGACGTGCAAGCCATTGCAGACTTGTGCAAACGCGTGCTGGCCGAAGGCCGTAAAGTGATCGGCATGAAAGCCAAGCTGCATGCGGGCGTCAGCACGTTCGTCCCCAAGCCGCAGACGCCCTTTCAATGGGTTGCCTGCGACACCGTGGAGCAGATCAAGGCCAAACAGGCTGTGCTCAAACGTGAATTGCGCGACAAGAACATCAAACTCTCCTGGAACGCTGCTGAAGACACGCTGCTGGAAGCCTGGCTCTCACGCGGCGACCGGCGCACCAGCGAGGTGATCTACACGGCCTGGAAGAACGGCGCGCGTTTCGACGCCTGGCAGGAAAACTACAAATTCGAGACCTGGATGGCAGCTTTTGCCGAACACGGCCTCGACCCGGCCTTTTATACCCACCGCCAGCGCCGCACCGACGAAATCTTCCCCTGGGATCACATTTCCGCGGCAGTCAAGAAGACCTTTCTCTTCCAGGATTTCCGCCAGTCGCTCGAAGGACAGATTCGCGTCGATTGTCGCGAACAGTGCTTCGCCTGCGGCATCCTGCCAATTTTCAGTGGCGTACGCCGCGAGAATCCCGGCGATTATTGGAAATGTCCCGAGGTTCGTTCCCCAGCCCGCAAAGTGCACACTGAGTTGCCGGTCGTCGGCGATTGACACCAGCGAACGTTCGTCTTATGAGAAAATATCAATTCATCAACCATCTGTTGGCCGAACGCGACCACTTTGAACACCTGCTCAACGAAGTAGGCGCTGCGCGCCTGACTACCCTCTCCGGCGTCAGCGGTTTATGGTCGGTCAAGGACATCATTGCCCACGTCATGTCTTACGAGCAATATGTCGCCGACCGCATCACGGAGATCATCCAGGGTGAAACCTACCGGCCTGCCAGAACACAGCCGGCGTTGGAAGCCTTCCTCGATAAATTCGGCTACCCGGATTTCGGCTCCCGCCTGCTCGACGACGAGATCGCCAACACCTGGGTAGTGGCGAAATATCACAACACGCCCCTCGATGACGTTGTAGCCCACGAACTCCAGGCTTTCGGCGCAATCCTTTCCGGGCTGTCCGCCCTGAGCGAGGCGCAAGTGGCCCAAAACGAACTATTTTCGCACATCGCCGAACACACCTACGAACATTATCACGAACATGTCAAAGACATCCAGCGCTGGCTGGCTTTGATTAACTAGACCCGCGCGATGAAAATCCGCATCACCTTTGCCAAACAAGGCGCGTTGCGTTACACCGGTCACCTCGACCTGCACAAAATCTGGGAACGCACCGCCCGCCGCGCCGAAATTCCCCTCTCGTACAGCCAGGGCTTCCATCCCCATCCGCAGATTCAGCTTGCAGCCGCGCTGCCCCTGGGGTTTTCGAGTCGCTGTGAGCGGGTGGATATGAAACTGGATGGCGAGGTGGAGCTTGCCAGCCTGCCGGAACGCATCCAAAGCGCCGTCCCGGCGGGGCTGCGCATCCTCAAGGTGGAGCAGGTGGACGAAAACGGACCTGCGCTGCAAACGCTGGTCTCTTCCGCCGAATACGAAGCGAGCCTGCTCGACAAAGCCGACGAGACCGTACTCCCCGAACGCTTGCATACCGTTTTGGAGGCAAACTCCCTGCCCCGCGAGCGGCGCGGCAAGCCCTACGACCTGCGGCCTTTGATCGAAGAACTGCGGCTGATCGACCCCGACGAATTGGGGCATGCGCGCCTGTTCATGCGCCTGAGCGCCCGTCCGGGCGCCACGGGGCGCCCCGAGGAAGTGCTGGACGTCCTGGGAATTCCGTTCGAAAACACACGGGTGGAACGTTCACAACTGATTTTCGCCGAAAAAGCGAAGGCGTAAGGCCATCACCTTTTAAGGTATTTTTACCCAGCTATGCTATAATCCAGATGCAAATGGGAAAGACCTTTTCCTCCCTGAGGGGATGACAGGCTTCGACGGGAGAGGCTGGTCCCGGAATGCGAGCCGAGAGACGCCGACCTCGATAACTCAGCGCAAAAAAATCAAGTGCCAATCGCACTTCCTACGCTGCAATGCCGCTCGCTGCTTAGTCAGTAGAGAGTAGAACAGCCGGTCTCCTCAGATGAGGCCGCGTCCACCGTTCCCGTTCTCCACCCGGTGAGCGAGTGGGCGTCAAAAAGGTGGAGTGCCGCATCGGAGAGTCACGAACGGTGCGAAAGAGGGCTTTCGAGCCTGAGTGAATGGCCGCATGCCAGTTTTGCCGATTGAGCTGCATGTGGCGACGAGATCAACCGGCTACGCTCGTAGATTTCCGCGGGTCGATTCTTTCGGACGCGGGTTCGATTCCCGCCATCTCCACTTTACTCCGACCTCCAGCCACGCTGGAGGTTTCGTTAAGAATCCGGCATCAGCAATTGTGTTTTAACGCCCAAAGACCGGGCGATATGCTAAAATTTTGTCAACTCATCAACCCAGTAGAGGAGAGCAAAAATGAAAGCCTTACGTCCGTTTTATTTCGTTCTGGCCTTCGTTCTTTTCGTAGGCCTGGCCTGCAATTTCGGCAGTACTCCCACTCCTGCGCCCACGGAACAACCCACACAGCAACAGCAGCAATCGCAACCAACACAAACGCCGCAACAATCTATGTCCCCAACGGATACACCGGAACAGGCTGTAACGGCGACTACCACAGCGCAGCCCTATTACACCGAGGACTTCAGCGGCAGCCTGGACAACTGGTCCTATTTCGTTGAACATGGCGACGAGAACAAGCTCACAATCAATACTGGAAGTAACGGTTTAGCCTTCGACCTGGAAGGCAATGACATGTACGTTTATGTAACGTATGATCCCTATACATACACTAACGTACGTCTCGACATGACCGCCGACAACCGCGGCAAGAATAACAACAATGTCAGCCTGGTGTGCCGCTACTCCAACGAAGGCTGGTACGAGTTCAACATTGCCAACAACGGCCTGTATAACATCTACGCCTATGACGCGAAAGGCATTATCCACCAGGGATACAATAAAATCTATAATGGTGCTTCCCTGGCAATCAAAGAAGGACGCGATACGAACCAATACAGCGTGTCTTGCGTAGATTATCAACTCTCCCTCGCAATCAACGGGGTGGCTGTCAAAACGGTCAAAGACACTAAGTTCAAATTCCAGGAAGGAAAGGTGGGATTCAGCGTTTCATCCTTCAATGTCACACCCATCCTGGTCGATATTACTTCTTTCCAAATCAGCAAACCTTAACAGGAATCTGGTTCGAACAGGCCGCCTACGCTGTGGGCGGCTTTTTGTTTGTACGATTTCTATGGTTTGTTAACGCGATTCTTGCATTCATGCATTATCCTATGGCAGACATTGCACAGACAAGAAATCTATCTTTACTCAGGAGAAGAACACCATGGGAAAGATCATTGGAATCGACCTTGGAACAACCAACAGCGTGGTTGCCGTCATGGAAGGCGGCCAACCCACTGTGATTACGACCGCAGAAGGCGGGCGCCTGTGCCCGTCTGTAGTGGCCTTTAACAAAAACGGTGAGCGACTCGTCGGTCAGACGGCTAAACGTCAGGCCGTAATCAACTCGGAAAACACGATTTACTCGATCAAACGCTTTATCGGTCGTCGTTATGAAGAGACAGATACCGAGCGCAAGATGGTATCCTATCAAGTCATGGAGGGACCTTCAGACGACGTACGCGTCAAAATCCCTGTGACCGGGCGCGAATACAGCCCGCAGGAGATTTCGGCCATGGTGCTGGCCAAGCTCAAGACCGACGCGGAAGCTTACCTGGGTGAGACCGTCACAGAAGCAGTCATCACCGTCCCGGCCTATTTCAACGATTCGCAGCGCCAGGCCACCAAGGACGCCGGCCGTATCGCCGGTCTGGATGTCAAGCGCATCATCAACGAACCGACCGCCTCCGCGCTGGCTTACGGGCTGGACAAAAAGACCAACGAGACCATCCTGGTCTTCGACCTCGGCGGCGGCACCTTCGATGTGTCGGTATTGGAAGTCGGTGAGGGCGTGATCGAAGTCAAAGCCACCAACGGCGACACCCACCTGGGCGGCGATGACTGGGACCAGCGCATCGTCAATTGGGCTGCTGACGAATTCAAAAAACAGGAAGGCATCGACCTGCGCAACGACCGTCAGGCGCTGCAACGGCTGCGCGAAGCGGCAGAAAAAGCCAAGATCGAGCTCTCCACCATGATGGAGACCGAGATCAACCTGCCGTACATCACCGCCGACGCCAGCGGCCCCAAACACCTGGTGGAAAAACTCAGCCGCTCCAAATTCGAGCAAATGACCGAAGACCTGCTCCAACGTTGCAATACGCCCTTTCAAAACGCCTTGAAGGACGCGAACCTGAAAGCAGGTGAACTGAACGAAGTCGTCCTGGTCGGCGGTTCCACCCGTATGCCGATGGTGCAGGAACTGGTCCGCAAGCTGACCAGCAAAGAGCCGAACAAATCGGTCAACCCCGACGAAGTCGTCGCCGTCGGCGCAGCCATCCAGGGCGGTGTGCTTGGCGGCGAGGTGCGCGACATCCTGTTGCTGGACGTCACCCCGCTCTCGCTGGGCGTCGAAACCATGGGCAGTGTCATGACCGTCATGATCGAACGCAACACCACCATCCCGGTCAAGAAAACGGAAGTCTACTCCACCGCTGCCGACAACCAGACCGCCGTCGACATCCACATTCTGCAGGGCGAACGCCCGCTGGCATCCGACAACATGTCTCTGGGGCGTTTCCGCCTCGACGGTATTCCGCCGGCCCCACGTGGTATTCCCCAGGTCGAAGTTACTTTCGATATCGACGCCAACGGCATCCTGCACGTGACCGCCAAAGACAAGGCCACCGGCAAGGAACAGAAGATCACTGTCACCGCTTCCACCAACCTGAATAAACAGGACATCGAAAAGATGGTGCAAGAAGCCCGCCAGCATGAAAGTGAAGACAAGAAACGCAAAGAGCTGATCGAAGCGCGTAACGCCGGTGACAATCTGGTCTACCAGACCGAGAAAGCCTTGCGCGACCTGGGCGACAAAGTCTCATCCGACGAGCGCAGCAAGATCGAAAGCAAAGTCAGCGATCTGAAGCAGGCCGTCCAGGGCGACGATGTAAGCCGCATCACGAGCCTGACGGAAGAAGTCCAACAGGCCTTCCACGCCTTGAGCCAGCAACTCTACAGCCAGGGTCAGCCCCAACCGGAGGGCGGTCCCGCCGCCCCGCCACCCCCGGAAGGTGGTAGCGGCGACGATGGCGACGTGATCGATGGTGAAGTCAAGGACGCCTGACTCGTAAAACCCCTCGCAGAACACGAGCCGCCCGCATGAAGCATGCGGGCGGCTTTTTATCGAACGACTGTCGGAACACTACGACGCAGACGAGACCGATTGCAGCAAACGCTCCAGGATGGCCGTATCGCCAGATAAAGTTTGCGAGATGTAGGTATCTGCCTGGCTCGAAGAGTCCTGTTGGGTGCTCTCAGACGACATCGACTGGGCCACATCATCTGGAATCGGTTCCTGGTAAATGACTTCGACCACACGCTGCCCATCGATGACAGCAACCGTGCTCGACCCGCTAAACAGCACCGATTCATAGGCATAGACGTTACTTCCAAAGCTGGACGTCTCTTTATTGAAAGGCATACACTGCGCGAACGCATCGATCTGCGCCAAATAAACCGCGCCCATCGACTGGCTCATCAGCGCCTGGACGGCTGCCGAAGGCGTCGACGTGGCCGAACTGAATGCAATCGTCCCAATAGCGGCACAGTCATCCTTGACGCCAGCCGCATACGTCGCAAACTCTTGTTTGGCAGAATCTCCGGTGTAGAAATTCACGTCCAGCGAATTCTCCTCCCCGAACGAAAACGTGCAAGAACTAACGCCGTCGTTCGATTGGGATGCTACGCTCTGGACGTTTTTTCCGAAGGCCGCTTGCACCTGGGCTTGCGTAAACAACTTGCAGGGGTCCGTCGCGGCGACGGTAATCACGGCCAAACTCCCGTTGGCCGGAGTCGCAGCCTGAGCTGGCATCGACGGGCCGGAAGCGCCACAAGCGGTCAAAGCCAGGACGCCGGCCAACCCCACGAATGCGCCAGCGATGAATCGATTGGTTTTCATACACATGCTCCTCGAATAGCAGTGCTTTGGGAATCAGCAGGATGAAGCGAATTCTCGAATCATACCGTTCCGACGAATTTCGTCAAGGCCACCAACGTCTCAGGTGACAGTCACTTTGGAAGTGCCTATCACCTGATGTATAATCCCCGCATGTCAAAGCGAACTCCCCGTGTCCTGTTTACCGTTATCGGGATCGTGGTTTTGGCTGTGCTCGCCTACAACATTCCCTTCGTACACAACAAACTCGCCTGGCGGCTCGACGACCTGCGCACCCAGATCGTCTATTTTCTCCATCCACCCGACCAGGCCGTCTTTGTCCCGGAACAACAAGCGCAAATCGACCAGATCGTCACAGCCACATTGATGGCCCTGCAGACAACGCCCACCCCCACGCCGACGCCGAGTCCCGACGCAACCGCCTCGCCCGCCGGGCCAAGCCCCACCCCAACGATAACCTCCACCCCGCTGCCGACCTCCGTCAACCTGCCCGGCGTCAGCTATGTCGACCAGACCGGACGCTGGAACTACTGCGGCCCCGCCAACCTGACCATGGCGCTCAAATTCTGGGGCTGGAAAGGACAGCCCGGCAGCACCATGGACCTGCGCGACCAGATCGCCGAGGTGGTCAAGCCCGGCATCAACGATGCCTCGCTCGACTTCATCAGCCGCGGCAAGACGGATAAGAACGTCATGCCTTACGAGCTGGCCGACTTCGTCGCCAACGACACTCCCTATCACGTGGTGCTGCGCTACGGCGGCAGCATGACCGTCCTGAAGCAATTGATCGCTGCCGGGTACCCGGTCATCGTCGAAAAAGGCTACTACGAGAAGGACTACACCGGGAAAATCGGCTGGTTGGGCCATTACCAGTTCACCACCGGGTATGACGATACCGGCGGCTATTTCATCGTCCAGGACACCTGGCTCGACGGTCCCAACTTCCACGTGCCGTACACAACCTTCTACGAGGGCTGGCGCTCGTTCGACTACCTGTTCCTGGTGGTTTATCCCGCCGACCGTGAACAACAGGTCTTCACGCTGCTGGGGAATTGGGCCGACCCCAAATGGGGCTACCAGCACGCCCTGGATACGGCCAACCAGGAAACCCAGACGCAGACCGGCATCGACAACTTCTTCGCCTGGTTCAACAAAGGCACCAGCCACGTGCTGCTCCAACAGTACCAGGACGCCGCCACAGCCTACGACATGGCTTTCTCCATCTACAAGAACCAGCTTGGCAACGACGAGAAAGACCGTCCGTTCCGCATCATGTGGTACCAAACCTGGCCCTATTGGGCCTATTACTACACCGGGCGCTATCACGACGTGATCAACCTGGCAAACACCACCCTCGACCCCTCGCTACTCGGCCAATCGACCCTCGAAGAAAGCATCTACTGGCGCGGCATGGCCGAACAGGCCCTGGGCGACGGCAGCGATGCCATCGCCGATTTCAAGCAGGCCAACCACCTCAACCCCAAAATGCAGGTCGTGATCCAAAAACTGCAATCGCTCGGAATCACGCCTGAGAAACCCATCGATTGAACCCCATGCGACTCTTACACTTTGCCGACGCCCACATCGATATGGCCAACTATGGCCGCCACGATCCCGAAAGCGGACTGCCGCTGCGCGTGCTCGATTTTCTCAAATCGCTGGACGCCATCGTCGATACAGCCGTAGACGAAAAGGTCGACCTGGTGCTCTTCGCCGGCGACGCCTACAAAGACCGCTCGCCGGCGCCCACCTTCCAGCGCGAGTGGGGCAAACGCATCATGCGCCTGTCGCAGGCGCACATCCCCACCATCCTGCTGGTCGGCAACCACGACGTTTCCCCGTCCGTCGGGCGGGCCAACGCCATCCAGGAATTCGAGACCCTGCAAGTCCCCTACGTGCACGTCATCGCCAAACCGGCCTTCCTGACGCCGCAGGAACTCGATTTGCCGCTGCAAGTCATCGGCCTGCCCTGGATTTCGCGCTCCGGCCTGATGGCCGCCGTGGAGACGCAGGACGCCAACCCCGCCGAAATCTTCTCGCAGATCGAAGAGCGCCTGACCCAACTGGTGGATGGTTGGCTCGCGCAGGCCGACCCGTCGCTGCCCACCGTTTTGACGGCGCATGCCTCCGTGCAGGGCGCCAAATTCGGCGCGGAACGCATGGTCATGCTGGGCGCCGACCTGGTGCTGCCCGGTTCGCTGGTCAAGGATTCGCGGCTGGATTACGTGGCCCTGGGCCACATCCACAAACCGCAGGATTTGAACGAGGGCCACCAGCCGCCGGTCATCTATCCCGGCTCCATCGAACGCGTCGACTTCGGCGAGGCCAAGGACGAGAAATTCTTCGTGATCGCCGACGTGGCGCACGGCCAGCCCACCCAGGTGGAATGGCGCAAATTGAAGGGCATCCGCCCGTTCATTGAGCGCTTCGTCAAACTGGACACGGCGGAGGACGTGAACGCGCGCCTGAAGGCGGCCCTGCCCGCGCCGAAGAAAATGGCAGGCGCTATCGTGCGCCTGGTGGTGGACTACCCGCGCGATTACGAGAAGTTGATCGATGAAGCCGAACTGCGCGCCTGCGCCGCCGGGGCTTTCGAGTTCCACCTGATCAAGCGTCCGCAGATCGAGGCGCGCGTGCGCCTGGCCGGCGACGAGAACATTGCTACGCTGACGCCGCTCGAGCTGCTGGCGCGCTACTGGGATTCGCTGCACATGGAATCCGACGAGGCCGAGGCGCTGCAAAAGCTGGCGGGAGAAATTCTGCGCGAGGAGGCCCAGCCCGGCGCGAACGAGGTTTGAAACGGGGCCGATTGCCGTTGGCGATCCGCTCGTTTAGCGGCAGAAGCGCACGGGGAGTCCGCTGCGCGCGCCGAAAGGCCAGGGACGGGCACCCGGCGGGGGCAGCCGGCAACCTGTCAGCCTGTTGCGGCCTCCATTCTCCTGCTCCTTTCCCCACTGTTACGGAACTGCTATGCTCAAAATTTAATTTGAGCGTATCTTCAGGGCAGATATGCGCTGGATCTATATTTCTCCTCACTTTGACGATGCGGTGCTCTCGTGCGGCGGTTTGATCTGGGAGCAGGCTCACGCCGGAATCGCGGCGGAGATCTGGACGGTTTGCGCCGGCGAGCCGCCCACCGGGCCGGTTTCGAACTACGCCAGCCGGATGCACGAGACCTGGAAGAGCGGCACGCCCAGAGAGACGCTGGCGCTGCGACGCATCGAAGACCAGAACGCTGCGCGGCGCGTGGGCGCCACCACGGCGCACCTGAGCATCCCAGACGCGATCTACCGTCGCACGAACACTGGTTCGCTGCTCTACCCCGATAACATCTTCCTGGCGCCCAACCCGCGCGAGCAGCGGCTGGCCGACGAGATTGCGCGCGAACTGGCGTCGAACCTGACGCAGTACGATACGGTGGTCTGCCCGCTGGCGTTGGGCGGCCACGTGGACCACCGCATGACGCGCCTGGCGGTGGAGCGGCTCAATCGGCCCTTGTGGTATTACGCAGACATCCCGTACTATTTCCGCGAGCCCCCGGCGCTGGCCGCGGCGACGCAGTCTATGAGCGGGAAGGTCTTCCAGGTTTCGCCCGAGGGGGTGGCGGCCTGGCAGGACGGCATCGCCGTCTACGCTTCGCAGCTCAGTTCGCTGTTCGACGATGAGGCGGCCATGCGCCGGCAGATCCGGGCGTACGCGCAGGAGAATGGGGGCTTGCAGTTGTGGGAGTTGGAGGGGGCCTGATTTACCGTTTGCAGCAGGGCAGAGGGGGCACGATGCTATAATTATTTCGTGGTTTCAATTGATTGAACTGTGATGCAGATTCGTCAGTAAAGGATGATACGGTCCAGCCATAACAAGGTGGACAAGATCAGCGGTTTACCTCAGGCGATCGTAAAATGATTAGTATAATCATCGAGTAGCAAGCAAAGTTTTCTTCTTGCCTCATTATGTAGGCAAGAAAACAGGAGGTTCTTTGTACGAAAGTACAGTTCCTGCTGTATGGTAGCAAGAACGAATCTAGCAAAGACGGTGGAAACGCCCTTGTTACGAAGAAATTCGTAACAGATCTCTTCATAAAGAGATATTGTTTCGTTTCTTAACTAAAGAGCCTCCTGCTTGCTACAACAGTCACCGATTGCAAAGGAGTGGATGTGCTTTCAGACAAAATCTGGATTACAAGAAAAACTCGCATCTATACCGAACAGCGTCTCCAGGGCATTTCGAACATTACCCAAGCTTTAATGGTTGCCTATTCCTTGGCGTTAGTTTCACTATCAATATGGAACTTACAAAGCAATGACCCAAAGCTTAATGTGATTTCAGCTTTTACATCGATTGTCATTTTAGTCCTGTCTGTCTATTTAATTGCTCAAAAATACTCTGAACGATCAATTGCAATGCGAAACTGTTATATCAAACTTGATGAACTATATTCCAGAGCAAAACGGGCCGAAGCAAACAAAGACGAGAGTGGATTAGAAAATCTTGAATCAGAGTATACAAGCCTATTAATCAATATAGAAAACCATTCAGAGTATGATTACTTGTGTCTCAGACATTCACTAAAAGACAACAAGAATACAACATTACCACCATTTACTCGATCAGATTATATGCAATATTTGTGGGGAAAAACCTGGAGAGTGACCTTAACAGTAATAGCTTTTGCAATCTCGCTACCATTTATCATTTTCATTTGGTTCTAGAGTTGTTCATGACAGCATCATCGGATTTCAAAAAGTATTTTTCTAGCAAGAGTCTCAAGAAGCTCTTTGTAGAAGAGATTCGTTACAAGTCGGCCCGGGGGATTGATCACGTTAGTACTCGGACATTCGAAGGAAGACTTCCAGAGAATATAAAAATTATCCATCGTAAAGTTTATAACGGAACATACCAATTTTCTCAATATCGTGAAAAGCTTCTGTCGCGCGGACCCGAAAGACCTCCCCGTGTTATATCGATTCCAACAATAAGGGACAAGCTAGTTCAGAAAGCTTTGGCCGAAATACTCAAGTCAAGCTTTGGCGCAAAAGTACCTTTATTGCATCTTATTATCAATGACGTTATCTCAACTTATTATTCAAGTTTGTACAATAGTGTCTTGAGATTAGATGTAAAAGATTTTTATCCATCAATTGTACACATCAATCTTATTAAGGAACTTAGAAAAAGCATTAGAAAGAAAGAAATTCTCCAGCTTGTTGACAATGCTATTTCTCAAAAAACAGTCTCCCGACCCAACAGGAAAGACAGAAATACAAGTACTAAGGGGGTGCCACAAGGTCTGTCAATTTCAAATATTTTGGCGAATATTTATTTATCACCTATAGATGCAAAGTATTCTGCTAATCCAAAGCTAAAGTATTTTCGCTATGTCGATGACATTCTGATTTTCTGCAATGAGGTAGATATCGAAACAATTTACGCCAAATTAGTGGTGGATTGTAAAAATCTAGGGCTGAATTTGCATAAAAGGGAAGATAAATCTTCAAAATCTACATCAGGGAAAATAGTTGATGGCTTTGGTTATCTCGGATACGAATTTGCTAGTGGAAAAGTAACCGTACGCAAGAAATCCGTTGATAAAATTCGCGAGTCGATAATTAGGCTTTTTACAAATTACAAATATTCAAAAACTAAAGACATTGAACTCTTAAAATGGGGGTTGAATATCCGTATAACCGGCTGTATCTTTAACAAATCAAAATATGGTTGGCTTTTTTTCTTTTCCCAAATCGATGATTTATCCTTACTCGGAGCGCTAGATCATTTCATACAAGCTCAACTGAAGCGGTTTGATATTAATGGACTAAAACCCAAGAATTTCTTAAGAACTTACCATGAGATAACACAGAATCTGAGCAAAACAACATATATCCCCAACTTTGATCGATTCTCTACAAGTGAAAAAGAAAGAATATTAATTGATGTGTTCAAACTTAAAAATCTGCCGGCTACGCCACACGATGTTGAATATCAATTTAACAGAAGAATATACAAAATGGTAACGGAACTTGAAAGGGATTTAGGTGGAACTTCATAACGATGATGATGACTCAAATAATCATCACTAGCAGCCTGTCGGAGAAAGAACTCGCATCCCGATTTTCCCCCTGTTTTTAGGCCCTTTGTGGGGCAAAGAGAGCAAAATTCACTCACTTTTGGGTCTAAAATGGGGCAGCTTTGGTACGAAAA